>CALCSG010000397.1 GCA_937894085.1 uncultured Gammaproteobacteria bacterium
TGGATATAACCAGTGCATTTTTAAATAACATTGATACCGATGATGTTGTGCGCTTCAAAATTCGTGTTTCGGTTACAGGGGGTGGTGAAGGTTATGCTAAATTACAGATTGATTATGACTCTGATCAGGCAGTTATTCAGGACGAATGGTTGCCGCAGAATTGTATTGATGCAGCAAAAGGTATGTACGATGGGTTTGCTACAGGCACTGTGGCTTGTACCTCGATACCCGCGAATGTTGAAGGGGGTTGTACGACAATTGAGGGCATCAGGGTTTGTGAAAATAATTTAGATCCATCTCCATTCCCCGGCATAACAAATATGTTCAATACGATTTCGCCTTTGTGTAATGAGGCAACGGTTGATGTGGATTATGATTATTATGATGGAACATTTTGTTGGACCAATGAACATGGCGTAGAAACTTGTGCCGAGAGTGGCAATATAAGTGACACCTGTACTGCATTGGAAAGTGATCCTCAATGCGGATTTATATCATCACAATGTGTTGAAGACTCAAGAGCTGATGATGGTACCTGTTATGTCACAGAAGAGACCTGGGATTGTGGCGTTGATGTTCCTATAGATGACGTGGAGTCCACGACAACTTATGATTGTGTCGGGCCTGTGCGCTGCATGGGATCAGACTGTCTAAATCCTGCAGAGCCAGAATCAGCCTCTTTTACAGAAACGGCGGCCTTGTTAAATGCCGCACAGTTCATGACACAGGATATGAATTGTACCCCTGTTACTACTAACGCAAATGTAACCTGCGAAGTATTTGGGGGCGATGATTTCTATTGCAAAAAAGCCGTAGGGGGTATTGTTGATTGTTGTGATGTGCCAACTCAGGTTTCATTGGCTAACTATGTGGCAGCTCTGATGGCCATGGGTAAGCTTGATAGCTCGTTGATGGCCATACAAAATGGCAACGCCTTAGTTGGAGCCTACCAGACCATGCATAATGCGGTCGGTAATTCTTTAACCACTGTGACAAAGCCGTTTACCAGTTATATAGAAAATATATCAGGTCATGTAACCGAGTTTTTTGAACCGGTAACTGCATTTATGGATGAGATGAAGCAGAAATTATCAGATGCAGTCTCTGAAATAATTACCGACATGGTAGGTGATTCAGCTACTACAACAGCTGGTTCAGCCGTAGCTTCAGATGGAGCAAGTGAGATCATGTCAAACATGAGTTCAGCGGCCAGCACCATGATGGCAGTTTATGCCTATTACCAGGTAGCCATGATGGTCATCCAGCTTGTATATGAATGCGAAGAAAGTGAATATGAGCTGGCGGCTAAAAGGGATCTAAAGTCATGTAACAAAATAGGTAGTTATTGTCATGATGATACAATCTTTGGATGCCTCGAAAAAAGGACAACTTATTGTTGTTATAACTCGCCACTCTCTCGTATTATCAGTGATCAGGTCAGGCCTCAAGTAAGACCCTATGGATCAGTGAAAAATCCAGATTGTGGCGGAATCGATATGAATGAAATTGCCAGTATAGACTGGTCACAGATTGATCTCAGTGAGTGGACTGCGATATTAAAATTGACCGATGTGGCCCCAGATATAGCTACTATGAATTTGGAGACCTTGACTGGATCCGGCAGTGATTTAAATATAGATGGCACTAGACTTAACGCAGGAGATAGAGCTGTTCAAAGGTTTGATGGATTGGATATCGATGAAATTCGTATAGATGTAAATAATAACACCGTTGTAATTCCTTCTGGGCAATAATGTTTAAAGATCAGTTAGCCTAAATCAGTTAAAAAATAGAGTTACTTAAAAAAAGCCGATAAGAATGGAACAGTGTTATGGGTAGAAGCGGGATATGAAGGCCCCTTTCAATTTAATATAAGAAATTCTGACTGATAGGGGACATTAACAATTTTGCTGAGAAATTTTCTTACCAGTAAATTTCTGTAATTGAATTATTTACATCAACGGCTGGAAAGTGCCATTATGTAGACATGTCAATTATGTGGAGTTAACAGGAACTGCTGACCTAAAACCCTTGCTACACAATGCTTTTAGCGTTGTCTGCCTGAGTATAACTCAACATAGTTTCAACGCACTCAAGTTATGCTGCTCCATCACATGAGATAACCATGAGCTATATTCAGAACTTTCAAATCTTAAATAAATTTGTTTATTGATTTGGCCGCGAAAATGTTTAGTCAGCCACCGCAACGTTTAGGCAGATCTTGCAACCGGAAATGAATGAAAAAACACTATCTCGTCTGGAGTCGATTGAAACTACCCCAGGACAATTTCAGTCATCAGACTCTCTAATAGCATTCCTACAGACGCTATATTTATGTAGACATCACATCGGGTTAAATGGTGAAAATACAGGGCCAGCGTGGTGATTTTCAAAAGAACTCCACATAATTGACATGTCTACATAAGTGCCATAAGCGGATATTCAAGCCCGTATTTCAGCGCTTTGAACCACCAAATCTAATAGGGGTAGAAGATGCAGTTTACGATACGCTCGTCCAACTTACCGTCAAAGAACTTGTTCAGTTCGCGAGCATTGGACTTGGCATTGGCCTTCGCTCGATTGCGCGGCAACAACCGATTCGCTAAGCGATGAATCGGTAATCGCTTGACTAGCCTGATTTGTTTGTCGGTCGATGCAAATATCTAATCCAATTGACGAAGCTGACAAGAACAGTTGATCGCCATTCATAGACGGATAGCCAAAAAGCGTTAAGTCCAACAGACTGCTAAATCAGTTCTTCCTGGGTGACTCGATCACCTTTCGCTCTCCAGCACCTCAACTCAGGCAGAATGACACCGAGCAGGCCCTCCCCATGGTCGGAGGTTGCGGAGATCCGAAGATGCTTGGACGCCACGATCCCTGCTTTGCTTTTAAGGTTCACGTGACTGCTAACCAGAATGCGATCCCAGTCGGGATCATTTGCCTGTGCCACCGTCTTCTTGTCCCGAATGGCATCTGGCAAGTGGAATTTCCCGGACGGCAAGGTCTTGGCTCGCAACGCTTCCCTTTGTGGACCGATAGCGCCCGTATGCAGACCCGCATGGACACAAAAGTAGGTGCCATCGTCGTAGTACCAAGGCAAGGACGCCAAGAACCGGAAATGAGCCAGTGGGAATTTGCGCTCGAAGCTCGCCAGGTCATGGGCGCCATAGGCCGCCGGTGTACTTCCGCCATAATTCCAATAGCGCGATGCCCAGCGATCGTACCAGTCCCCGTCGGCTTTATCCCCCGGCCAGCCCAGCGAACGCAGGAGGGCCAAATCGTGATTGCCCAGAATGGGGAAGAAGCGGTCCGGACGCTCCGAACGGAGTTCTATCATGCGATCGAGCACTTGAGGAATCTGGGGGCCATTGTCCACATAGTCACCCAGAACAACGATGCGTGCCTCCGGAAAGTCCGCATCCACCCGGCTGAGTAGCTTTTCAAACAGATCCAGATGACCGTGAACATCGGCGACGGCAAACAAAGGCGATTCGCAGGGTCCAGCGGCCGTTGTCTGCTGAGCCTGTTGCACGAGTCTACCGGCCAGTGAACGAATCTCGCGGTGTTGAGGCAGCGTCTCGAGCCAGTGCGAAGGGACGGCATCTACTCCACCCGCAGCACCCAGCAGTGCGCCGGTGAGGCAGGCCACGGAATCAGAGTCACCCTTGATCCGAGCCGCCTTCTCCACCGCCAGCTCGAAGTTCGATGACCAACGCAACGCGGCAGCCACCGCGAGTCCAAGGGCGCTGCCCGAGCGCCAGCCGCCATCACCCGGTGGAATCATCCTTTCATCCAGCCAATCCCCACCCCTTGCGGCCCATGCGACTGCAGCCCGCAGACTCTCAGCCACTGTGCCACCCTGGTTCCAAGGACCGGTGAGATGTTCAATCGCCTCCAGTACCAGTTCGGCACTCCAGTGACCAGTATCCAAAATCCGTTGCACCATCCAGGCACCGGCCATGGCAGCCTCCACGGCGTTCGGGTGGGCGTGGGTAGTACGTGCCGAAATGCGGGCGGCTCGAAGCAGGTCTTCTCCCTCAAAAGCCAAGGCCAAGGGAACCACCCGCATCACGGCTCCACACCCGTCAGATGAATCGACACCGCTGCTGTTCCAGTCTCGGCTGGCCTCGAAGTTGCGAACCCCAGTCAGGCAGGTGTTCCCTGGGGCGGTGCTTGGGGTGAGGGGGTCGTGGAGCCATCTCAGGAAAGCTTCTCCCACCTCTGAGCCAAAGCGGTACGGATCGAGTTGTCCAGCGCCGTGCGCCAAGATCGCCTCGCCCAGGTACAGGGACATGTGCGTGTCATCAGTCCAGTTGCCCAATTCTACCGGCCGCGTGCGTACGCTTCTGTCGCTAACGAACTCCAATGAGGCACCGAAGCGATCGCCGCAGGCATGACCCAGCATGGCACCCTGAGCCCGATTCTCGATCCTGTCAGCGTTGCGTTCTTTCGAATCTCGGAAATTCGTCCGGCGGAAGGCGGACAGATGAATCAGGCGTCCACGCGCCTGTAGCGCGCCCCCAGTAATTTCAGGCGATTCCAGGCGCAGATCTTCACCCTCTCCAACCGCTCGGTAGCGCGAGATGCCGGTCTGACCCACGGCCCGTAGGAAAGCCTGGATATCGGGAAGCGTGCCTTGTTCCGGCCGCGGTTCCTCATCCAGTGCGTCCAACGCATAACTATGGATCAGCTTTGGGTACAGTTTGGCCAGTGTCTGTGGATAATCGAACAGCTCCAAGCCCCGGATTTCTCCATGGATGACGAATACGGCACCAATCTGATCAGGAAGGGGCTTGATGGCATCCACAAAGCCGTCCAATTGCGCCTGGCGATCCTCATACAAAGCTGCTACCGCCTCGGTCGCAGAGTGGCTGCCCATACGTTGGCTTTTTTGGCGAATATCGGCCCAGACCTCATCCTGGCGGGAGCGCCTATCGCCGCGCTGTCGCAGCGACTCGGTAACCTGATCCGCTTTTCTTGCTCTGCCAGCCGCATAGAAGGTTCGCGATGCGGAGTGAAACGCCGGACTAGACTCAGACCAACGGCCCGCCTCGACACAGGAGACAGGGATCGTCGTTACCTGATGAGCTGACCCCAGGATGGTCAGGTTCAATACACGGTTCTGCTTGGCCCCCACCAACTCTTCACCATCCACGAGCAGCACCGCGTGATCGCTGTTATTGTGCAACAGCAATTCCGGCACACTGCCACTGTCAGACACCTCGGTGATTCTGACCTCGACGTGCGCGAGGGCTTCATCCAAGGTCAGGTAGTCCGGTTTCCCTTGCTTGGACAGCACCAGAGGTACCACCGACATTGATTCCCGATGAATGGCAGCGGCCGGCTGCAGCGATGATAGATGTTCTTGCAACATGGATGGCTTCCTTGAGTTGTTGAGCTGTTGGTGTTCTGCTCAATACTGGATTGACTGGGTGCGGAAGGAGGGCTTGCCTACCTGAGCCGCCAGGGGATTCATAGCTGTCATCGTGGCCTGCGGTTTTTGAAAGTCCTGCTGGCCGGAACATGCTGGAATCAATTCCACGTGGATTGGTTGATGAAGCGCTTTTCCGATACGCTCAAGTACCAACTTCTTGCGGTCCGTGCTGCTATGGGTGCAGAGAAGCCACTGCCCGAGGCGCTTCTGGGCATACTTAGGATATGGCTTCGTGCTGACGAGCGGGATTTTGCATTCGTTGAACCCGAGTGCGCGCACCCGCTCCACCCCCAGCATCTCAATGGTATCGACAAAGGCTGCAGCAGCCGTGGGCCTTTGAATGACGCGACCACTCGAAAGGGTAATGCGTAGATTCCGCTTCGGGCCCTTGGTATGCGAAGGCGTTGGAGATGCTGGATCCACCTTCACTCGTTCCCGTGTCTTCAGGTCGATTCCCGAGCTCCATTCATCCTTCATGGCTGCGAGTTTCTCCGAGAAAATCTTTAGCTGCATACCCGCTTCCATTATGCACTTGGCGTCTTGGTAGTGGCTTTTACGGAATGCAGCGCTCCCTTCGTGATTGAGCTGTGCCTCCACTGAGGCGATTTCCTCCAGCACCTGATCCAGAGATTTGCTTACGCTATCGTGTTTCAAGGATGTTCTCCTAATTTGTCTTTCGTGTCGTTGCGCCCTAACAATCTGAGAGCAGCCGGTGGTGGTTTGTTAAGTCCGGAATAAGGGCCTGTTCCCCCAGACCGAACACAAATGTTTAGCAGTGCTCTCGTACAGGGTCAGATGCCCATCTTCTCCAGCCAGTCTCGTAGGTCGCCCGGGTCTTCGGTCACGTAATTGGCACCAGCTTCCACGACCAGATCGGCGACATGTGGCGATTTATCCATCGTGTAAATAACGATGGGAACATCAGACCCCCTCTTGCGAATCGTGCTCGCGAGATTCATACCCGCCCGTTTGTTCAGCACGTCTTCTTCAATACGGGCCAAGTCCGAGACCACAATATGTGGACGTGCGCGCTCCAGCAGGGCCAGTGCCTGATCGGTGGAGTAGGCACGAAGCACAGCAACGCCGCGAGAGGCCAGCCATTCGTAAAATTCCAAATCCGATTCCGGATCATCGTTAACAGCAAGCACCAGACGGCGCGTTTCAGGAAACACCTGACTGATTTGTGAGCCAATTAGTCGAGGCCCCGCGATCTGCTTGTTGTCTATGAGGTCAAGCAGGGCCTTCTCGTCTGCGTCTCTGCTCCATGCCGCAATTTTCGCCAGTGACCACCCGCTGGTCGCCAGTTCGCGGGCGACAACCAGTTCCCGCAATTGGCGAATACCGAAGATGGCCTCTTTGCCCTTCCGTTTCGGAGGGGTCAGCAACTGCTTGAGGACGTAGTAACGCACAAGCCTTGCTGTTGGGCGTTGGTCCATGTGGCCGAGCTCTTCTAGCCAGTCTGCGGCCGCATCGGCGAGTTCCACCGCCGTTCCTTCCTGCCAATTTTTGTCACGTTTGCTCATTTCGATAACACTTATACTGTTACGTTGGCAGTTAGTGTAAGCTTAAGTGGTCGAAAGTCAACCTGTATTTCTCGATCGAAGCGTACACTCTCACATGATGGCCCAATTCGTTGACACTATAGTGTCATCATTGAGGGGCGATTTTGTTGCCTTTTTGAAGTCACGAATACAGGGCATGCTGTGTGACTTAGGCTTTGACATTCGTCCATCGAGATTCTCGTGTTCGTCTATATTGGGTCGTTATCCAGCCAATTTAATATAGACCATTAACGATGACTGTGGACAATCCACGGGCGCAGATCACACAATGACGGGGGATTTAATGAGTTCCGATTCTTTACCCGCTTGAACCAACTCAGGATGCTGTTCTGATGTATCAACAGGAGCATGCTCATTAACTTCCTGCTCTTTTCCCTTTTTAGTGGCTGCATCGCGAGCTCTAATTTCAAGATTGATAATTTGAGCGGCAAATTTCATTAGACGGCGCTGCCATTTATAAGATTCCTGCTTCTTTTGAACATCGCTAATGCCGTTGAAAATCCATGCGGAGTCCATCAGCAGCATAAGTTTATCCAGCTGAGATACCAGCCTTAAAAAATTATTAGCGCGTGGAGAATCAATCAGCAATTTGTATTTACGTGGATTTGAGTATTTAACATCCGTATCAATACCATCATTTTCCAGAATAACTTTGATTCGAGATTGCTCATCAATCAGATCTTGTTCAATTTCGATAAATTTTTCATCAATATAATCGTCTATTTCCTGTACGGTTTCATCGCTGTCTGTGAGGATATGCAAAACCACAGAGATTGAGTAAAAAGACCCTTTCAGCCTCATAAAGCTTCGATCGATGACACGTTGAGCCTGGAGACTCTGGAATTCAACAGTGCGCTCTATAGTTGCTCTTGATACATCCCTGGCACTACCGGATTGTTTTTCAACGTCGTTATCCTGGATTTGCCCGTAAAAATAACGTGACTTTGGAGTTTTCTTATTGGAGGCCTGTTTACTATTATTTTGTTGCGCACCTTTACTGGTAGTAGGTTGAGTCGCAGTTTTTGATTTCTCTTTAGTTGCCATAATTCATCTCCTGTATTTACCTGGCAAGAGTATCATTAATAAAGGTCTTAACAATTCGATAGAAAGCACCGAAAAGGGGTTTAAAAAACAGGGGGGCTTTAAGGCTTGCTAATAATAAGCACCTGAATTATATTCATAGTGTTCTTTGTCGCTTCGCGACATTACTTAGGCAGCTGTCCTAACTAAATAATCAGCATTACGTGGTCTTCTGACCTTTTCCCAAACGGGGGGTATTTCCTCCTTTTGGGTCGAATTTCGCCTCCTTCTTTCGTAAGTGAGGTGATTCATGAATCCAATATATATAATAAACATAATTACGCTTTTAGCCGTAACTATTATTGTCGGTTTTATTCTTATTAAGGCTCTCGAAGTTTCTCTGAAATTTTTCAGCGGATCTGTCTGGGGTTTAAACGTTATTTTCAATCGACGTAAATTAAATGAAGTAAAATCTAAACCCGCTCTTGTCCAGGCTAAGCGCAAGGATAAGAGTAAAGAATCTGTAAAATCTTCAGATTTACCCAAAACCATTCAGGTCACTAAATTTCAGCTTGATCATGACTGGTCTGAATATGAGTCCCCTGCCTATTTAAGGAAGGGAGTTATGATTCATTAACCCTTTTGGGGCACTTGCTCCCTATAGGGTGCTGGTGCCCCTATATTTTAGGTTTTCCAGTTTCACTGATATTCGGCTGTCTTTATGACACTTCTCTAAATCGACCTTGCGCAGGTGGCTCTAGAGAAGTGTTATAAAGCATCCGGGTAATACCCTACACCTCTCTTTTAAAAAAACCTTCAAAGGATGAAATTCAATTAAGCTTCATCGGCTTAACCGAATTGTGTCATTTTGATACATGCATAGTGATAGCTGGTCACTTCAAATATTCAGCAATTTTACCCTCTGGGCGTATCAAGCCTATGAGGGCTGGTATGTCCGTAACTTTTATTAATGGAGATACCTATGAAACTTATAAACTATCCCGTCGGTTCAACATTCGGGTTGAGCGATATCCCAGATTCTGTAACCGCTGTTGGATTTGAGGTCGAAAACCATGAAAACGTATCTGTAAAAACTGATGGTTATGTTTTTAGAAGGGAATTACTGAGAGAGATCTTAAACTATCTCAGGGCTCCTAATGGCGATGCATTTTTCCTATCTGGTCCTACCGGGTCAGGAAAAACATCCGGAGTCACAGAAACTTTGGCACGTTTGAACTGGCCTTGCCAGGAAATTACAGCCAATGGTCGTTTCGAGTTCCAGCAACTGGTCGGACAGTTCAAGCTAGTCAGTAGAAACCCAGGTGATCAGCCTCACATGGAATATGTCTATGGCATGTTACCCATTGCCATGAAGTATGGACATGTTTTACTTATCAATGAAATTGATCTTATCGATCCAGCGGAAATTAGCGGATTGAATGACATCATTGAAGGCAGTCCACTTGTTATACCGGAAAATGCAGGTGAAGTGATTCATCCACACCCAATGTTCAGAATTATCGCAACAGGAAATTCTAATGGGGCAGGAGATAACTCTGGGTTATATCGGGGTGTTATGGCGCAAAATATTGCGTTCATGGATAGGTTTCTGATCTCAAATGTGGGTTATATAGGCCCGGAAGCTGAGGAAGAAATATTGTCAAAATCAGTGAAAAAAATGCCCAAAAAATTACGCATGAAACTGGTGGAAGTTGCCAATGCAATTCGTAAACAATTTTTGGGTGAATCGGGTACAGGTATGGACGGCCAATTGGCAGTAACCATGTCTACCAGAACACTTGTTCGCTGGGCTATTTTAGCGATGGACTTTCGTCAGCATCCAACGCCATTGCAATATGCCATGGATCTGTCGTTAACGAATCGGGCGGCACCAGAGGAAGCTGAAGCAATTAGACAAATTGCATCCGGCATACTCGGTGATCAGTGGTTAGGTACCCGGCCAAAAGGAGGATAATCATGGATTCACCTTCCTTTAATTGGCATATCAAGCCGGGGCAAAACAAACTGGAATTACTTGAACATCTGATTGAGCTATCTAATGAGTTCAACAAGCCCGGTCATTTCAATCACTATTTACTCAAAGCTGATAATGATTATCAGTTGGAGTTGATACACGGATTTGAGGATAACCATATCAATCCGGATACCGGTGAAGGTGCAGGTGAAATATTGTCGAAACATGGATTCTTGCCGATTCTTTACTTTGTAACCATAAAACAAAGAATGAATCGACTTGATGCATCAGTACCAAAAGAACAAAGAGCTGTCATTTCTTTTTGCGATGAAGTAGGGGCTCCTCTTAGTATTAATGACTGGAGCGAATTAACCAACGAGTTAAGTCGCTTAAGCATGAGCACTGAGGATGTTCGTTCTTTGGCCGAAACTGTTGAATTTGTTGATAAGATCTATCGACTCGATGAGATCGATGATGTTTCACCTGGTTCATATTTTTAAACCAGGCAAGCGTAGATTCTACGCTTGTTTTTATCAATGCATCCGGGTGTCTTGATAAAAGCAAGTGAAATGAATTTCGTCCATGATGGATATTGGTAACTGACCAATTCAAATAATCAGTAATTTAGAGTTATAACCGAAACATGGTTTCGCTATAACAAATCAACCCATAATGGGGGTACGCCCTGTTGTGGGGATGTATCCCTTTAATTTAGGAGATATAAAATGTCCAATACAAATGTAGTCGTAGTTTCAGGTAATTTAGGTGCTGATGTTGAGTCCAGTGCGACCGGCGGCGGCACTATGGTGGCCAATATCCGTATTGCGGTCAACAAGCACAGTCCTGACGGACAGGGTGGTTTCAATACGAAAACATCCTGGGTTTCAGTCAAATCTTTTGGCCCCATTGCTGAACGTATGATTGGTAAATTGTCAAAAGGCTCTAAGGTCATTATTACCGGTGAGCTGGAAGAGGAAGTCTGGAAGGACAAACAGAGTGGTGCAAATCGCTCAAAACTGGTTGTCATTGCAAACAGCTACGAGAGCCTGTCTGGTGCAGCTAACGCCAATCAGAACCAGGGCCAATTTGCTCAGCAAAACAGTCAAAAGCAGGGTAGACAGAATAACGGTGGCCAGAATAATGGCTATCAACAGCAACCTAAATCCCAGCAGGATCAATCTCGACCTGCCGGTTACTAGGGCTTCGCTACATCAACCCTAAAGGGGATATCTCCCCTTTAGGGAAGGTGTCTCTTTTTTTTTGGAGGCATCTAATGAATGAAAGAAAATCCTATTTGCGCTGGCTGGATACGGCCAGCATTCCAGAGCTTGAGAGAAAATTGATCAGGCTTGAATCAATTGAGTTCCGCTTAACCGATCCAGATGTTATTGCAGAATATAACTGGATTAAAGGGAAACTGATTGAGGAGATGGATATACGCAGACAACTTGGGGATATGGAGAATTTACTCGTTAATCAAGCAGGGTAATTATTCGACGATTCTTAATTTTCTTTTAACCTCATCGTCCGGGTGGTCGAATAACGCAGTTCGCAATAAGTCGAATTCGCTGTTATGTAACCACCTGTTCGATCTTTCGACCAGCATATCCATGAACATCGGAGCTGCTTCTTTTCTTGCTTTGTAATAATCATCTAAAGTCTTGATCGTTTTTATATCAATACCGGAATTTGCGAAGTAAGACGTTAACTCATCCAAACCCTTACGGGTAAATCGTAAGTTACCGTCAGAATCAATTAGATATACATGGTTGGTCATTCCAATCGCTCTTAATGTTTTATTAAACATAAGAATATTTTAAACCGGAGGGTTTGCAAAGCCCTTTGGCCTTGCTCCCTCCAAAATTCACTCCTGGGAGTAAATACTAATGGCTAAAAATGCTATTCAACGTGCTGATATGAGCACAACGACAAATCCAATCGTCACAAAGATAGCTGAAAAGTTCTCGGTTGACTCTGAGTCCTTACTATCGACATTAAAGGCCACAGCTTTTAAACAATCAGGTGACAATGTTATAACGAATGAGCAGATGTATGCTCTGCTGATCGTCAGTGATCAGTATAACCTGAACCCGTTTACCAAGGAGATTTATGCTTTCCCTGATAAATTTGGTGGCATAGTCCCCGTGGTCAGTGTAGATGGATGGAATCGAATTGCCAATGAACACCCTCATTTTGATGGAGTGGAATTTGAATATTCAATAGATGTGGTCAGGCCGGAAGGTGCTGGAGCGCATTGCCATGCATGGATTGAAACTATTTTGTACCGCAAGGACAGAAAGCATCCAACACGTGTTCGAGAGTACCTGGATGAATGTTACAAAACACCCTACCAGGATTATGTTACAGGCCAGGTAAAAAATGGTCCCTGGCAATCACATCCCAAGCGGATGTTACGACACAAATCCGAAATCCAGTGTTATCGCGTGGGATTTGGTTTTGTTGGTATTTACGATGAAGATGAGGCGCTGCGCATTATTAATAATGATGTTGAGCAGGCACCTCAACAGGTCTCTAAGGCATCCGTCGTAAGTATTCAATCAACCAGGCCACAAACAGAATCAGAGATGCAAGCTCATTTACCGGCTCCTGAGACTGAAGAACCTTTCGATGAGAAAGTTGTTGATGAGTTTGTAGAACGTTTATGTCAGCGAGCGGTGAAAACCAACCAATGGCAGGCTGCAAAGGATCTTATCGATGAACGATATGTTGGAGGAGCAAGAACCCATGCGCAAAACAAGCTATCCGAACAGGAGCAACTTTCTAGTAACGGCAATGGTTCGGAACAGGCGGATGATGAGTCCACATCTCAGGGGAATGTAGCTGAATCTACCCAGCCTGAAGTGAAAACTCAAACGTCATCTCGCAAGAAATCTAATCCAGATAAGGTGCTGTCACAGCAAAATGATTCAAACGGACAGAATTTCTTTTAACCCCAGGTAGGGAGCCCCTTACCTGGGGGCTTTTGCCTCTCAATATAGGAGAGATTTGTGAAGATTATCAATCTAGCACAAAGAAGTCCTGAATGGCTTAAGTGGCGCGAAGGTGGAATAACGGCTTCTGATGCCTCAACGGCATTGGGAATCAGTAAATACAAAACGCCCTGGCGATTATGGGCAGAGAAAACAGGTCGGGCACTACCAGATGATTTATCCAAAAATCCGCATGTGGCGCGAGGTGTTGAGAATGAGGATAAAGTTCGGCTTTGTGCTGAAAAGCATTTAGGCGAAGAATTTTTACTTCCGGTTTGTATCGAAAGTGAAAAGTATCCTTTTATCAAGGCCTCTTTGGATGGCATTACAGAGGATGGAATTCCAACGGAGTTTAAATGCCCCTGTTTCTCACAATGGGAGGATATAGCGACGAATGAAGAGCATTCTGAAGCGTATCAGCTTTACTCCCCCCAGGTTCAGCATCAAATGTTTGCTGCTGATGAAGCCGACCATGGTTGGTTATGCTTTGTGAATCCGGCAGATGATCAGGATTACCGAATCTTTAAGATACTTAGAGATGAGGAGATGGTTAAAGATTTAATAACCGCCTGTGAAACACTGTGGACATGTATTTCAAAAAACAAGCCACCAGAGCTGGACGAAAAACGGGATTTATTTTTTCCTTCGGAACAATCGGTTATCGATAGCTGGAAATACAACGCTACCGAATACCGCTTGGCAGATCAGCAGATTAAGGATCTGGAAAATAAACTCGAAAAGATTAAATCCAAAAAGACATTCGTCCTGGATTCACTTAAATCATTGATGGGTGATTTCTATCATGCAGATTATGCGGGTGTGTCAATAACACGTTTTGAAAAACGTGGTGCTATTGATTATCCGACTTTGCTAAATGAGAACGTCCCTGAAATAACTAAGGACGATATTGAACGGTATAGAAAATTGGGTTCTACGCAATATAGAAGCGCAGCTACTCATACTGCTTTACCGAACAACATCGTTGATATAGACATCAAAAAGACCGTCGAGGATATCGAAGAAGGTCCTTTGGTATCTATGTACTTCTAATAATGATCAGGGGCCTTTGGCCCCTATCATTTTTTATTGCTGTTTTATATGGAGACAGTGATAAAAAGTGATACTTGAATTTTTCACTTAAACCCTTTTTAACGCATCACAGAGAGTATAGATATGAAAGAAATATACAAACTATCAACCCTGGGTCTGGGGACGCTTATCACCATTGCGGTGAGTCTCGCCTGTTCCTATTGGTTTTTTCATTCCCTTATGGGGGGTGACGGATACCAGGCTATAGGTGCTGGTATTGCCGGGTGTGCCATTCAGTTATTTGGGTATGGTTTCGCGGTAACGTATCTACCTATTAACAATGTACTTAGAGTCGGCCTGTGCATTGTTCCGCTTGGACTTTCCATGCTTTCAACATATTCTGCCTTATACGGCTACCTGTCACATGAAAAAGATACTGGTGTGATCAATACTAGAAAGCAGGAGTTGATCTTTAATATTCTTGAGCAATCCGCAGAGGATAAAAAGATTGCCTCAGCGGCCGCAGATCAAGGTGTGGGTCAGTCTTATCGAAGCCAGGCAAAAAAGTTTCTGGAGCTGAATAACAAGTCACGCGATAAAGATGAACAGCTCTTGAGTAAACTTGATAATGAACAGGAAAACAAACGAGCCGCTTCACCGCTTGATGGGCTGGTCAAGGTTACAGGAGATAGTGAATTGACGACCATTATATTCTGTGTTTGGCTGGCGATAATGTTTGATATGTTACCCGTGGTTTCAATTGGAGTTTTTTCCAGAAAAAAAGAAGAGGATCGTTATGTTATTGCGCATCATGGTGAAACATTAGCTGACAAGGAAGCGTTTGAGCATAAGCCTGTTATAAAGCAACGGAAAGATAAGTCTGAGTGGACACCACAGGAGCAACCCGTTAAAAATCCACTACCTGAAAAGAAAAAGGTATCGTCCAATAAGGACAATCATGCACCGGCAACTGCCCGAAGTACTAGCGCACCTAAAGGATATGTTAAGAAACATAATAACCTGGATGATAGCCTTATAATCAATGAAATTATGAACGGTAATATCAGACCCACTTACAAAGAAATTATGAAATTTACAGGCTGGACAAAACACAAAACAGCACCTTTTATTAATAGATGCCTGGATCAAGGAATTCTCCAGAAAAAAGGGAACAAGTTTATTTTAGTTGAGAATGTGACCTACCTTCAACCACAGATGGCAATATGACCGAAGCAAATTCCGAATTAGCACTCCTTCGTCAACACGGTAATAATCAGTCTTGCACTCCAACAAAAAGCACGGTTTTGTTCCACTGGAACGAAAAGTGAAGTAGCTGGCTTCCTAAAACAATCAGCATTTCATTAACCCTGTGGGGAAAGTCCCCATTTCAGGGGCCTTTCTCCATATAAACCTGGAGTAAGAAAATGATAACTACTGTTGAAAAAATAGCCTATGGCATTGCTACTGCGCAATGTTTAGTCCTGCCAGATGACTATGATGAAAAATGGTATCGGGCATATACATTTCTTTCTGATGTTATTGAGAAAGAATGTGACCCTGAAGTGTATGGCTTTTTTAAATGGGAAAACCTGGAACACTTAACCTGGCCCAAGGTGCTGGATCACATCGAAACAGAGAAGCACTTCATTGCTAAGCAGTTCAATAAGCTTTTACTGTGTGCGAAAAAGGGCATAGTTCATTCAGCTATTGAGTGTACTCTTGATAGTGATTTGAATGCACTCGATCTGGATTTTCAGATAAAGCAGGGTGCTCAAAGAAGTGGTCTGGAGGAATGGATAAATGGAGTTCATGATGATTGATATTTATCATTTTGTTGATGGCAGGTCAGATAAGATCTGGGCTATCGATATGGACTCAACTCAACCCGGTGTTTATACAGTCTGGTATGGACGTAGAACGAATACGTTAACTACAAGACAGGTAAGCACAAATGAGCTCTTACAGAAAATACAGTCCAAACTGAATAAAGGTTATCAGCGCGTGAATGGTTCAATACATAATAATCAGTACAGACCTACTGGCATGAGTAGCGCACCTTCGCCTCCGCCTCCCCAGGTGAAAATGAAGAAGCCTGCAAAGATGATAGTTGATTTATCGAAAGTTGATTCTGATGCTACCAGTTCTTTTTTTTAGTGATTATGTGGAGAGATACTATGACTCAACAATATCACGTCGCGGTGAAAGTGAGTGATAAAGAGCAGATATATTTTGTCTTCTGGAGTTAATAATACCGTATAAATTCTAAGAGGTGCTTTGCTTATAGAAGAGTTTATATCTGGTCTAATTTCGTGGTACTGACTTGTTTGCGGTTGATGTGGCACTTTGATGTACAGCATCACCGTTTATACATAAAGAAGGATGTACTATTTTATCTAAACTAACCAGGTATCTATGGCGAAAAAAGCTGTTGATTGAAGCTTGATTTTGTTTTTTTATAGATGGTTAACATTCTGCATTTTTAACATGCCAATGAGTGATACTTCAATGGGTGTTACTTTTGATGAAAGTGCTGAGACAAGATATGGACCAATGGTTTTTCCTTATATATCGAGTGGAAAAGCATTAAGTCAATTCTGTGATTAACTCTAAAAAATACCCCTCCGGTTATCGGAGGGGTTTATCTGTTTTTCAATGCGTATTATCAGTATTTATTGAAAAGCACGGTTTTGTTCCACTGGAACGAAAAGTGAAGTAGCTGACTTCCAAAAATAACCAGCAATTTATTAACCTAATCGGGGAATATCTCCCCGACTGGGAGTTTCCCTGGTACAACCAGGAGTAAAAAATGTTAAATACAGCTGAACTCTATTCTGGCAAAACGGATCTAGCGGCTATTACACCACTGGATACCATATTTGCAGAATATAGAAGTAAAAAAGATTCCATTGAAAAAATAGCAGAATTTGTTTCCGGCAACAGTGCTGTTATGAGTTATTTTTTTGATGGGGCCAGAGTAAGTAGAAACACAGGATCTTATAGTGCTTCTACTTTCTTTGAGGTTAAACATGCTATTGCATCGTTAGATGCTGAATACTGGGCAAGAGTGATGTCAATGACAGATGTGCTCGAATCCATGCCGGCCTCTAAACGTAATGAATGGAACAAGCAGATAAGGGAGCATGAAACGCCTGAATTTTTACGTGATACGGTTCATTCAACCATGAATGATCTATTGGTAAAAAGACAGCAATTCTTTGCAGAAAGGGTTGATGGTATCTTCAGGGCTCTCAGTGCAGAGCATCTGACTAATCGACCAGAAGGTTTTATGAAGCGCATGATCATTAATAGGATGATGACCTATTATCAAACAGTAGATCATGACACAGCCAATTATGTTCATGATTTAAGGTCTGTGATTGGTACCTTTATGGGTCGTGAAATACCACATAGCCGTTCAACTGATTATGCAATCAGTCATATTTACGACAGTGGGGATACTGGTCAGTGGCATAGCTTCGATGGTGGTGCCTGGAAAATAAAGCTGTTTAAAAAGGGGACTGCGCATATTGATATCCACAGTTCCATGGCTTATCGACTTAACCAGGTGCTGGCCAGCATGTACCCAACGGCTATTCCGGCTAAGTTTAAAACGCAGCCAAAACGATTCAAAGAGCATGATATTAAAATGGATTTATTGCCCTTTGCTGTGTTGGATGAGATAGGTCACTTCCGAGAAAATGGCGACGATAGCATTACCTTTTACAGTTCTACAATTTCTAAGCAAACTGAAAGAGTATTGCGATATATTGGTGGTGAAAATACCTGGGGATCTAACTGGACTTTTGGATACCCGGTTAAGGATATTCTCCAAGATATAATCCGTACCGGGTCGTTACCGGAAAAGAAAACGCATCAGTTTTTTCAAACCCCGGAAACACTCGCAGATCGGGTTGTTGGTATAGCTGAAATTGGAGAGAATCATTCAGTATTGGAGCCCTCTGCCGGGCACGGTGCGATTTGTAAGTTTCTACCCAAAGAGCGTTTAACCTGCATTGAGCTTGCACATTTTAATTGCCGTGTATTGCAAAAAAAGGGTTACAGTCCTATACAGGCAGATTTTCTGCAGTGGGAAAGTGATCTCAAATTCGATAGGGTGATATTAAACCCTCCCTACTCAAAAAATAGAGCTCTGGATCACCTGAAGAAAGCCCACCAGTATTTAGCAAATGACGGGAGGCTTGTGGCTATTCTGCCGGCCTCAATGAAAGAAAAAGAGTTCTTTCCTGACTTAACGCATGAGTGGTCGGAAGTTTTGTCGAATGAGTTCAGGGAAAGCGGAACCGGAGTCAATGTAGTCATACTGACTTTGTATCGCTAGAACATAAGCAGGCAAGTAAGGTATGCCATTACCGTATTTCAAAAGATGAACTGGGTAACAGGAATATTTTGATTGGCGTAGAAACAGAAAACCCCGGTGTAAAAGCACCGGGGTTTTTGTCTGTAAATCGGTTGGTATTCCCTGATTTATTGTCTTAATAACCAGTCAAAGTTGATCAGCAGATGGGTTTATCTAGGTTGGTGATGAATCTTCGCCGCATAGAGCAAGAATTTCCTGACACAATTGAGGTGATATTCGATAACCATTACTTCGAAGAATTTCCAGTACTGGAGCAACTGAATTAATAACTCCTTTCTGCTTCATCTTTATGAAAATTGCACCTGTGCCTCTGGGTGTAATACCTCTGCTTTTAGCAACGCGACGCCCCTTTTTCCCATTAATAATGATGTCGACTCCTAATTCTCCTGCTAATGCCAGTGCTTCAGCCTCTCCTGGGCCGAGCAATTTTGTAAGCGCCTTTAGTGCTTGCTTGTCATTCGTTTTCTTGCGTTTGATGAAGCCAGTCAAAAGTGCTTCTTTAATTTCAGGTGCTCCTGGCCTCGAAAGATCGCACAACACTTCATGCTCGACTGCGGGAGGGATATAGATAAACCGAAATAGAGTTTCTAGTTGAGGCAGTAAACCGGACGTCCCCAACGCAATGAGCGGCCCGGCATCACTGACAACGATATCATTCACCTAGACCCTCCAGGTCCTCTAACAGTTCCTCTTTAGATTGATCTACCACAACCACATCCAGGGCGGCCAGTTTTTCCATAAATGCAGCCATTGACATCTTAGCCACCCTTGACGCTTTGGATAGAGTCAGCACGCCGTCCTCAAACAATTTGACTGCGATATCCACATGCACACCTTCTTCTAAAAGATAATCATCAAATGGAACAGATAGCGACATTGGCTCACTTCTGTTTGTTAGAAGAACGACTTCTCCTGATTGTGCAGATTTATTGAGTACGCCAGGATTTTCTCTCAAAGCTCTCACACCGACCGTTTTCATAATGGAAATCTCGATTTAATGTACCCCTAAATGATAGCGCAATAAAGTCGGCATTAAAGCTGCAATCCTCAGATTACAGTTATTTATTAAATAACGAACTGCACTATGGTAATGATGGGTATCGAAGGAAGCTGTTATTCCGTTCTATATTTTCTAGACTAAATATACGATTACATTGAACCTGGATATTCTATTTAAAGTCAGTTTTCATTCAGTAAATGGCGATATAAATTTTTTGTAGGGGAGATCTTACAAAATAAATCAGATATAACTGATGTTTTTAAACCAGTTACTAATAAGAATGGCATGGTTTAGTTGAAATTTATCAGTTTAGTCTCAGGTTTGTTTCGGATCAAAGCTGATTGGAGTTATTAATATTGATTGGAAATGAAGCATGGGTAGGGAAGCTATGAGCTAAATAGCAGTCATTCGTAGGGTGATACCCGAACTTCCGAAGTATGGACTTAGTTGCCATAGCTGGTTATTCATTCATATTAAAAACATGCATTATTCCTGCAATTGATCACAGCTTTAACCAAAGAAAGTGGTCTCATTGAAAGCGGACGTTAAATCGATTTAAAAGGGTAATCTTTATTTTAAAAATGGTAATCATGTCTATACTTAAAAGCACAGTGATCAATGATATGGCAATTTTCTGAGCAAGGCTGTATCGTCAGTCAACCCTTTTTGAAGCTCTCAACTGGTGAGATCGAAATGTATAGGCCATAGGCCGACTGTTTGCAGTTGAGTGCCCTGAGTACTCGGCATGATCAACAGTCAAATCTTCAAAAGTTGAACATAAAATTGAAATAAGAACTTATAAACAATGGATTACAACCCTTTAACACAAGAATTTAATCGTCTCTCCGGAATTCTGAATAGAAAAAAAGAAGAAAAAAGAAAACTTTATGATGGACTCAAGTGGTTTGATTCTAATGATATAGGAAGTCTATTTTCATCGCTAGAAAGTAAGGAGAATTCTAAAAGAAAGTTACTGTCACTAATAGAAGAAATTAAAATAGAAGTAGACATATTAAATAAAAAGATTCAGGAGACAAAGGTCCATACTAAATCTCAATTAAATCCTTTCAATTGGTTTGATGATGAGCAAAATTCCTTCCGTAAAAAACTTAAGGAATTGAATAATGAACTAAATACGAAACAAGATTATTTGGCAATGCGAAGAAAAGCGTTATCAGGATCAAAAGATCTTATTAGTAAAGTTAGTGCAGATATTGATAAGTATAAGACTTTTGAAAGACAAAGGGTAGTTGATGAAATAGATGGGTTATCCCGAGAATTAGCATTAATTGGAGAGGAGTTTAAAGAAGTATCTAAATTAAAAAACAATGTAGATGCTGAGTTGGCACCGATCTTGAAGCAGATAAAAAATTACAAATCTATGCTTTCTTCAGCAAAAAAGAAAATAAGTGATGCAGAGTCATTTGAATTGGACTTGGATCTTGCTGCCAATTCCTATGAGAAGGCAATGATTCACCAGGAATGTGAAGATGACTTAGGTGAAGGCAAACCAAAAAATATTATAAGAAAACATGAAAGGATTGCCATAAAAATTGAGAAGGATATTGGGCAAGCGGAAAAAAGAGTTATCCAAATTGGAAAAAAAGCCGAGCAATTTCTAATGAGGCGCCTTAATTCAAAAAAGACCAATGACACCTCTCCCAAAAATGAATATAGCAATAAAAATAATGAACCAATATCAGAGCCATTTAATAAATCCCAGCAAAAAGAAAAGGATAATACAGTGAATATCTATCTTGATTTCGAAAAAAACGAGGATGATAACGAGGATAAACATGGCAGGGTTTATCCCGGATTGCGTTCACAGTTAGAGAATCTTCGTCGAAGTCATGGCAATACACTTTTCCCGGATTCACCACCAGGAGAAGACATACTATCCACATTTGTGGATACATTTTTTCCGGAAGGAGTTACCCAGTCATATTTTATTTGCAATATTAGCCTGAAAGCTGATGAGCCTTTACTTTCAATCAGGCCGCAGATTATTGGCCCCAGGCTTGAACGGTTACTACCCAGAGGTAGATCGTTAGCGGTATTTGGAAAGCTTATCGATAACCAGCGGGACAACGATAACCCGGTGTTTATGGTGCGACGAATCGTCGATTTGTCACATTCTGAAGCAAGGCCTTTTGAGCATTCGATTTCTGGTTTAGTTTTTAGCCAGTCCCAGAACGTTTATCCAGGTTTCAAACGTGAGGAAAACGCTTTATCGAGTGAGTTTATCTTTCAGCTTCCATCTATTTCAATTGAAACAAAAAAACGTCTGAAGGATTGGCGGGCATATCTAGACTGGAGGGAGCGACTTGTGCGAGCGCGCCTCGTCGGGCTGAGATACCTTAAAGTTGAAATGCTGGAAGATGGTCGTGTTCGTTTTCTAACGGCCTGTGAGTCTAAATCAAGCTTTGACCAGGTCCGCAAGACGCTGCGCAGTGACGGACTGAATGCTTATGACCTCAACTATTCACTGGACCCCTGGCAGTTTGATTACAACGGCAGGCATCGTGGGCGTGGTACAGAGTTGGGTGATTTTGTCAGTCAGAAAGATGTGCGTAAACCGAGCGATATCGATACCACTGGAATGCCATGGGATGAGCCCTATTTTATGTACATTCACTTCCGGCTTCCGGAGGATGCCCAGAATGAGTTTGATGGCATTCTGAATGGCGGTGGAGCCTTTGATGATGCTGCCAGGCAGTATATTAAAGGTGTTCATCAAACTGGTTTTTTAACCTTATCTGTCGTAGGTGATATATCACTCATTGATCGTCAGCGTAAGGAACTGGTTTTACTGCAAAATGAATCTGGTTATGCACCATTTCTTTCGTCATATCTATTCAACATTAAGGCGGCAAATGAACCATCGGAACTCAAACAGATAGGCGATAATCAATGGCTTCAGTCCAGTCTCAATGATGACCAGCGGCTTGCTGTAAGAAAAATGATCAGCACTCCTGACCTTGCAATGGTGCAGGGCCCGCCTGGAACGGGTAAGACCACGATGATTGCCGAAGCCTGCTGGCAGTTTGTCCAGGAGGGCAAGAAAGTGCTAATCGTCTCTCAGGCCAGTCTGGCTGTCAATAACGCGTTAGAGCGGCTGGCAAAAATACCAGCAATACGTGCTATCCGGTTGAGTCGACGTGAAAGGAAGAATGAACGAGAACATCCCTACAGCCAGGAGCACGCACTGGAAACCTATTATGGAAGTATTGCTATCGCTTGCGAGAGTCGCACACTGGATGTCTGGACCAGTGCTGACGAGCGTTTAAATGGCTTGAACGATTGGATTTCATCAGTAGATCTGGTTTCTAGTGATGTAAATTCTTTACGTTTAAAAACTAACGAAATGACGCAGCAACGTACAGCCTTGAAAGCAGAATTGAAACGCCTTCATGAGTCTGATGAGTATGCCAGGAACATCGAACAAATGCGGCAGGAGGTGGCGGGATTTCGGGCATTTATCGAAGGCGCCGATTCTTTTAGCGGAACAATTCCTGATCAGTTGCTGAGAATTGTTTATGACCGAATAATCCTTGCGCTGAATCGATTAACCGAAGTCGGTATCCGGGCGAATAAATTGTGGATACAATTTGAATACGGCTCCGCATTAGAACGTACACATTTTACAGTCGATGCTTTGCTGAACTGGCGGAAGGTAATTGCTTTCAAGGCACAGATTAATGGCGACCGAGAGAGATTGAAAACTACAGAAGGCGATACTGTCCTCTCACCGGAATCTGCTATACGTTTAGCGGAATTGCAACGCAATCTTGAAGCTACTGAAAAGGCTATGATAGAAGATGCCAGTAAGGTATCTGAGTGGCGAGCTCTTCAAAAAGAGATTCGTGAAGTTAAACGCCAGGGCGCAGGGCTAGACAGGGGCACCTACGCTCGCCTGTTCAATGTATCCGAGAATAAATCGCTTCCGGTTTTGACCGATCCGGGAAGCACCCGCGCCCGAGTCATTGATGTGCTGGATCAAACCTATGCCTTAATTTCGGAAATTGAAAGCATGATCGAACATGGCCTGGATGACCTCCATAAAGAGCTGGATAGTTTTGTTGGGAACCTGCCAGGTGTAGAAGTCGATATAGATGAATTGCGGCGAATCGAGGGAGAGCTACGTCACCTGATGGAACGCCAGAAGGAAGCTTCATTTGAACTCTCTGATAAGGAAAAGCGCTTAAAGGACATCCTCCAAAAACAACCTGGAAAAAAACCATCGGTCATCCTGGAGCTCGCAGATCTCCCTGAACTGCGAAAAACTGCTGAGAGCGAACGCAGTTCATTATCAGCCACTCTCGATCAGAGCAGGGCCTTCCGCGAAACGTGGGGAGATCTGATTCAACAGTGGGCATCAGACCTTAGAAATTCTGAAACCATAAAGTGTGATCAGGACAACTTTTTTTCGAATTACATCAATGCGTGTAATGTAGTTGGTGTGACCTGTACCGAAAATAGACGTACCCTCGAAGATGCAGGGCACACCTGGTTTGATGCGGTAATCGTGGATGAGGTAAGCAAAGCAACTCCAACAGAAATCATCATGCCTTTGATGATGGGTAGGACGGCGATCCTGGTTGGAGACCATCGGCAATTGCCACCTCTTTTTAAGGAGCAGGAAGGATCCTGGGAAGAGGCCATTGCCGACCAAGAGGAATCGTCCGATGAAGACCAGAATACGGATAGCGAACTGAACGCTGAAAACTTCGAGCGTTTTAAAAAAATGGTCACTTCGTCACTCTTCAAAGAGCACTTTGAAAATGGCCCTGATAGCCTTAAGTCATTCCTGTTTACACAGTACCGGATGCATCCACAGATTATGCGGGTGGTGAACCAGTTTTATGAAAACAGGCTTCAATGCGGATTGTCAGATCCCGACGGCCAGGTGCCGGGTTCTGATCCAGGCGGACACCGTATTCATGGTTTAACCCTGAATGGCGAGAAATCTCAACAATATGTTGTTCCCGAACGGCATGTGGCCTGGCTTGATTCAACCCTGGACCCTCACCACAAGCCTCACCACGAACGCCGTGATTTGGGTACCAGCAAGGTCAATGAACTCGAGTGCATCTTGATCGCAAGGGCTTTATGCGATATCGAAATGTCATGCAGAGAACAGGGGTTTGGATCAAAGGGTAAGCCACGAAAGCAAGTGGGTGTTATTACCTTCTATGGACGCCAGGTGCGAGCGATACGTGAAGCAATAAATCGTATTCAGTCGACGCGTAAAATTCACTTTAATGCCATCGAATACGACATCAACACGGTAGATAGATATCAAGGACAGGAGCGACCGATTATTATAGTTAGCATGGTAAGAAACCCAACATTCAAGCTTTCTCAAAGGGCTAATACGGCCCAGTTTGAGAGAATCAACGTTGCATTTTCAAGGGCTCAAGAACTTTTAATAGTAGCAGGAGCAAAGGATGTTTTCTGCCAATATCCAGTTTTCCTTCCTCACCTTGACCGGCCTGGAAAGCGTAAAGTTGAAGTGTATCGGCATATCATCGATGAGATTCAACGCAACGGCGGTCTGTGGTCATCCGACTATATCGTATCTGCACATGAGTACGACGGACTTCTTCCCAAAGGATTTCCCAGGCAGTCATCAAATCATCGTTTCAATCAGAAAAACAATCATCGCAAAGGAAAAAGTAGATTATGAAATTGATTGATATCCGTATTGGATCACCACTTCTTAAGATTGAAACGCGTATCTTTCATGCCACACCTCGAAAACCGACCGCCTTTGAACGAGTCATACTTTCAATGACTGACAGGTTGGGGAATAACATAACCTTTAACAGTATTCCGCTAGCCAATCTTTTTATTGATGTCCTATGTGTGGTTGATCCAGGCCCACTGATCACACCCACATTATCAGAACTTATATCCTTGGATGTAATCCGATGTATGGGGGATATTGAATCTCCGGAGACTTTAATGCTTCGAGATATTGAGATGACTGAGCGTGGCAAGAGTATGTTTGCGGAAGATATGCTGCCAGCCAAATCAATGCAAAACGATGAGACGTTTTACTATGATCCAATTCAGCAACGGCTACTTTCTGAGTCTCAATCCAAAGCATATCGTCCTACTGCTCCTAAGTTATCTATCGATGCTACGGTATTCGAAGATATATTCCCGGAGGAACATATTCGTTCTCGCATTCACGGTCCGGGTTATCGTTGGAAAAGTGCAGCTACCATTATCGAAAGGCTCGAATCGCAATCTGTTACAGTTCTATGGAAAGATACGCCAAGCTCCATTGAGCTCCGGTCAGGAAAGCTGAGTATTGATTCAGTCGACGATAATCTCAGCTCCTATATCAGTTTACTTGACAGTGAAGAGTCCTATAATCGTTTTATCGGGGCTGTATTCGATACTGACGATTTTGAGTTAGAAGACGAAATACCGATTATTGATATCGAAAGTATGAGCTCTACCACCTTTGAAATTCTTCCGGTATCGCAAGCTCTATCAGAATGGCCTGAAGATGCAAAGTTCATTATGCCTGGGTTTAAGCATGATGATAATGCTGTGACCATGCAAGCACCGCCACATCAGGCAATTATTTTATACGCCAAAAACGAAGATAGTGATGAGATTTTCTTTAAATGGAATGAGGAACGGAATGGTTGCAAGATCAAAGTCAATGGTAATTATCCTTTACCAGCAAGCCTGCGAGTTACAAACCAGGAGGATCTTCGTTGCTACAGAGTTCAGGCAAAAGATGGAAAGGCTTCTCGACAATTACTTGTGGCGTGTCGTGTAAAAATAAGCCCGAAAGATGATTTTTTAAGAAAGCATCTCGATAATCTCTCAGCTCTTGTTTACAAAAAAGCGAGGGAAGATGATTTAAAAGCAGCAGTACTTTGGGAAGGTGAATCACAGTACCGTACGAACTTTCTAAACCGGTTAATGGCATTAAATTTACCTTTAGACGAAGTCGTCAGCAGCTTTTATTCCGCACTTGCCGATGTGGAACACATATATGGAAGTCTTAATCGTAATGCCTGGGCTGAATCCTTGTGGTCGATTCTGGATCAAAGCATCTCCGGTTATGATACAAATGAAATTGAGGCCTGCAGAAAACTGTTTCAGCTCATAGCAAAACATGGGCCTCATGCCGAAAAATTTATCTCTAAACTACTTCAGTCTATCGTTCAACGTACACAACCGCCTAAAACTCTAAATGCGTTGAATGAAATCAGGTCTTTATTCCATATTCTTAACCCGAAATGGTCATCAGACTTTCCATCCCGTCTTTACACCGCCCAGTTGATAAGGTCTATCCTGGAAAGCTTTCCGGATGATCTTGATACCAATTTAATCATCGATGAAAACGACTTTTTCCGTCCGCTTGCATCACTTTCTAAACTCTACGCGAACATATCAGTTAGTGTTGGAGATAGGAGGATAGAAGAACTCAATGATGATGATTATGTTAGCCTAGTGAATTCCAAATCTGTTTCCAAATTGGCAGACCTGTCTCATGCGTGGACAACGGAAATGAATGCCTTGCTAGAGGTGCTTGAAGACAACGCTGTTCTTGAAGGAACTCAACTTGCTTTGATCGATACCAAGATTGCAGAGATTGCCAGGCGGACGGCAAAATTAATCGGAACTCTTGATTCTGTAATACAATCAGTATATGTCTTTGATACGTCGGCGCTCATTGCACAACCACAAATCGTCTCGAGCATTCGACCTAATGAAATGTTTGTAGTAACAAAACGTGTAATCGATGAGCTTGACGACAAGAAGTTAGATGAATCACTGCGTCCAAGTGTGTCCGAAGCTGTACGCAATCTGCGGAGGATCAGGAAAGATCAGATCCAGTTCTGCGATGGCGATATGTCGCTCCTTCCATCAGATTATAGACTTAAAGGTGATAATTTAATTCTTTCGGTTGCTGTGCGTTATCGAAAGTTCAAGCCAGTCCTGATTACAAACGATAACAATTTGTCTCTAAAGGCTCAGGCTGAAGGTATAGCATCAATGACATCAGATGAGTTTGCAAAACATGTCAGTGAAAAAAAAGGTGCGAAAAGACCAGACTTAAACCAGCAAAAAAAGAATCATAATTACAATAAATCTTCAAAAAGGAGGAGTAAATAATGAGCTTTCACGTTGAATCAGAGTGGAAAATTCAGAAGGAAAAAAGACGACAAGCATATTTGGATCGTATTCACGAAAATGTGACACAGTTTCGTGATCGCTATTATGAGCGATTCGAAGGCCTCGTAAATCAAGGTTTCGAACAATACATGGCAAATGAATTTGCAGATCTTAGGGCTGAATTGAAACGTCTTGATCGATTAATTTCTTCTGATCCGGAACGGGCTCGTGACCTGAGTTTTGAAGTAGGCCGGCAACTTAGTCAACTATCAGGACTGGCGAGGGCTGCAAGACACGAATTCAAAGCTCGTGATCGTCAGCAGCGTAAGGAACTTGCAGAAATGCGGCATCAGGCTACTACATCTCTCGCTCAATTTATTCATGAAATGATCTCCCAAATCAAGGATCCTGTTGAGTTAGACTTTGCATATGATGAAGTGAAGTCCATCCAACAAGCGTTTCAGGGGCGTACTATTGAAGCGGAGGAATTGTCAAATTTAAAAAACACGCTCAACTCCCAATTTTCGGAGCTTCGAAAATCTGCTCAAGCCAGAGCGCTAGCTTGGAAACAGGAGAAAACAAGAGCAACCTCCATGGAGGCAACGGAAACACTTTTAGACATGTTTAAAGAGCAAGCAACTGCTGATGCCAGTCAAAGTCCTAAAGCACTCGAAGAGATGATGGCGAACCTCGAGTCAGTAAGGGATCAAATCAGCTCATCAAGTTCTCACGAAGAAATTGGTAATAAAATTTTTGAGTTGGCGAAAACTGCGGATAACTCAGTTACTGATGAAAAATGTCGCCGTATGGCAGTTCGTTCAATTATGGACTCGTTGGAAAAATCCGGTTTCGTAGTTTCAAAACCCAGGCGTGGCAGCAGTGAAATAGATGAAGTTGTCATACTCGCCCGCAAGCCTGCCGGAGCTGAAGCCACATTCAGGATAACAGCAGACGGTAGCATGATATACAAGTTTGATCACTATGAAGGTATGCAGTGCAAAGATGACATTGATAAGGTTCTTCCAATGCTGCAAGAAATCTACGGAATAAATCTGTCAAATGAACGGGTATTGTGGAAAAACCCTGAGAGAATATCCAGGTCTGCTAAACCACTGGATGATAATAAAGGGCATAAGAATGGCTAAAGACAATGAGAATGCCTGGCTGGATAACCTGAAGCGTCAGGTCGGCATAAGACGTGGAATAATTCTACATGGTGATGTACTGGATGTGTGTTATGACGTTGGCAGCACAACCTATCAGCCAATTTTAGATGTTGTTTTACGTACCCTGAAAGAGCGCGGCTTTCAGCATGTTGTAGTATGGGATCGCTTTTCTGGCGTTGAAAATATCTCAAGTGATAAATGGGCATCATTGGTCAAGGAGGCAACTTTTGGTTCTTCCCCGCAAGATGTTGAATCAGGTGACGATTATGATGTTGGACCGCGTGATACTCAGGCAGACACCAGTCAGGGTGTAGTACTGCCCAATGCAGATGATTTCCTTGCCGTCGTATACCACCATATGCTCAACATGAAGAAGGAGCGTGTGGCATTTATCCTTGATTGGTCGAATTATCTTTTTGGGAATGCAAACGCCTTGTCGGAACAAGAGCGGCAATGGCTATTAATTATATCCAAAGCGATCCGCAATGCACCGGTGCCTCTCGATGACGCAGAAGGTCTTTCAAAGCCAACGAACATTGTCGTACTTCTTTGTAAAAGACTTGGTTCGATCCCACCCTCGCTCTACCAGGCGAATCCTTCTATTCAAGAAATTATTGTATCCTCTCCAGGTCGTGTGGAACGGGAACATTTCCTCAAAAGAAACATCGACAAATGGTTGCTTCGTTCTACGCCAAAGCCTGGCGAAATGGCATTTAATGATTTCGTTGATGCACTCGAAGGCATGTCGCTAAGAGATTTACAGCAGCTTATTCGACTTTCTCGACAGGTTCCCGGTGACCCACTCACTTCTGAGCGCCTAATCAACCTGTACCGTTATGGTGAGCAAAAAAGCCCGTGGGAAGATCTTAGCAGATCGAAACTGGCTACAATTCGCGATACCCTTAAGAAACGAGTAAAAGGGCAGGAGGATGCCGTCGACAAAGTGTCCGGGGTCATTATTCGAGCGTTTACCGGGCTATCAGGGCTTCAGCATTCTAAAAAACAGAGGATGCCAAAGGGTACTCTCTTTTTTGTCGGGCCGACCGGTGTTGGCAAGACGGAATTGGCTAAAGCTCTTGCTCAGTTTTTATTTGGAGACGAGGATGCCTGCATTCGCTTTGATATGTCCGAATTTAATCACGAACACAGCGATCAGCGACTTGTTGGAGCTCCTCCTGGCTATGTTGGATACGAGGAAGGAGGGCAACTCACTAATGCTGTCAAAAAGAAGCCTTTCTCTGTTCTTCTTTTTGATGAGATTGAAAAGGCTCATGTGCGTATCCTTGATAAGTTTCTCCAGATTCTTGAAGATGGAAGATTAACTGACGGGAAAGGAGAGACTGTTAATTTTTCTGAAACCGTTATTATCTTTACTTCGAATATTGGTGCTTCAGAAGTCGAACTCCAGGATGATAAAGATTCTGTTCGGCAACAATTTATGGAAAAGGTTCGCGAACACTTTGTATCTGTTGCGAAACGTCCTGAACTATTGAACCGCATCGGTGACAATATCGTACCGTTCAACTTCATCACAGACGACGATTTTCTCGTCTCAATAGCTCGCGCCAAACTACAGCCCCTGCGTGAACGGCTCAAAGAAAAATACCGCATAACGGACCTGTCATTTGATGATGAAGAAAAAGCGCTGCTCGCACTTTCCAGGGGGGTGGATCGTCAAATGGGAGGGCGTGGCGTCCTTAATGAGATTGTTAAACAAATCATCGATCCGTTGGCCGATTTCTTGTTCGAGGAAGAGGAAGATCCAGCTCATTACTCAGGGCGATTTATCGCAGTGCACCAGGCCGGAAACGAAGCAACTTTTGCATTCGAGGTGAAATAGGCATGGCTAAACTAAATCTAGCGAACTGGATCGACAGCACCGAAGTAGAAGGCCCTGGAAAACGCTTTGCGCTTTGGGTACAAGGATGTTTGCTAAAATGCCCTGAGTGCTGTAACCCCCACATGTTCGATATTGCTCCACGTACTATAGTTGAAACCAGGGAAGTTCTGACGTGGATTGCTAATTCAAAATATGAACACTCAATTAAAGGTGTTACTTTTCTAGGTGGTGAGCCAATGCTACAGGCCAGAGGCCTTTCTGAAATTGCGCAAGGTTGTAAAGAAATGGGTTTGTCAGTTGTTGTCTTTTCAGGCTATACGCTCGAATACCTAAGAAAGAATCCTTTGCTAGGAGTATCAGAGTTACTCGAATTCACAGATATTTTAGTCGACGGACCTTTTATTTCGGAAAAGCCTGAGCACAATAGAAATTGGGTTGGGTCTACAAATCAACATCTTCACTTCTTGTCAAACTATTACGAAAAAGGAATTGAATTCGATAAAAAATATTCAAATGGGATTGAGTTACGTATATTTGAGAATGGGATTATGTCTACAAATGGTTGGCCATCAAGTATTGATCTTTAAGTAATGACTCCAGAAAAAGCTCATGTCAGTTTGTTATCAATAGGTGCTATAAACCTCTATTACATTTAATGATGTTTAGATTTTACTAAAATAAGTGAAAAATAATTTACACAATGTAATCAAAAAATCGAATGCCTGCTTTATCTTCACATACCAAAAATAAATTGTATTTTTGATGATGAAAATGACATCATGACCTGAAATATAAGGAGAATGCTAATGGCTCCTATCGCCACGAACCCGACGCACCCTACAGCCTGTAAGGAATGACCGCTATGAGTAGATAGCAGTTATAAGTAATCAAAGAAATTAATTTAAAAAGTAAATTATAGATATTTTTAATATTTATTTTTTCATCGAGATTTTATGTAGTACTTGTCACCTGATCCCATTCTGGAGCCATTGCGCCAATGATAAACGCGATAACTTCGACGCTAGACAGATATTTCAATAGTACCGTCATAGCCATAGGAATCATCGTCAGCAATTTTATCTGGTTCATCATTCCAGGCTGATGTGGATGGGTTTGTTAATCTGGTGAAGAGATTTTCCATGAACCGCAATCACTTCCTGTAGTATCGTGGAGTGAATCAAGTTGTCACTTTCCTGTCGCACGGATTTTAATTCTTTTTTGAGATCAAATACGGAGACGTTCCACGGTATCCATCCGGCACCAAGTAGTGGAATGGCTCTCAATTCAAGGGTCAGATCATTCCCAGATTCCAGATCTGATTGCTCTCAAAGGTCATCTGTCTGGGCAAGCCGCAACGCTTGTCCCGAACTCTAACCGGCAGTGTTTTGATGACAGTTTTAACCAGAGCTTTATTTTACCACAATAGAGAATATATCGAGAAGACCAAGACTTCTATACTGCGCTATCCATCCTCGACCTGAAGTGACTATGCTTTTCGCAATTTTTTGGTAAATTGATTACTATCCAGAAAATAGAGTTAAAAAGTTCCGTGTTATAGATATTAGTATGGTAGGATTAATCATGGTAGCTGGCCATATAAACAGCATATTCAATGAGTTGCCAACCCAAAGGCATCGCCTACGCTCGACTTCAGGATGTTTAACGTCCTAAATATCCCTTAAATACCAATATGCAGATACTTGCGCCTGGAAATCAGGCCTGGATAGAATTTTCGTCGAATTATTCGACAAAAATAAGGTAGCTGGCCTTTTAAAATTAACCAGCATTCACCCCATGGGGCATATTAGCCCCGTAGGACTGGTGTGCTCCTTTTTTAACTTAGAAGGAGAAAATAATGACTACATCAGTCAATCATCTTGAAAAGTTGGCCATTGTTCAGACAGATTTTGATATCTGGGGAGGCAAGGTCAAACTCGACGACCCGGATATCAAGTTAGGTATAGGCGGTACATTACCCCCTAAGTCCCTGGCTGAACTGGGTAATAAAAAAATCATCGATCCCAAGCATCTAAGACCTTTTAATAGGTTGAAGACGAAGGCTAGACGTTTATGCCTGGCTAAAGGGATGTCCTTTATGAATGGCTTTGCGGTTCCTTTGGATGAAATTGATCGGATCAGTAGTGAACTTGATGAAATACGTCGTGAGATGAATAACCTCAAGACTGACTTCATGGCTAACTACGATAAGCATATTTCCGAATGGCGATCAGAAAATACAGAATACAGTGAGGCAATCACCAAAGGTGTGCTTCCAGCTCAAGTTATTGAAAAAAAATTTGGGTTTGAATTCACTGTTTTCCAGGTTGATCCTGTTAATCAATCTGAAAGCCAGAAGCTTCAGAATATGGCCTCCGGTCTGTCTGGAGAGTTAATGGCTGAGATCGTGAAAGAGTCCGATGATTTTTTTCATAAAAATCTAAAGGGAAAAGACTTGTGTCAGGTTAATACTCAAAAAACTTTGATTCGTATACGAGACAAGGTTGAAGGATTAAGTTTCCTGGACAATCGATTCCTGTCCATTGTAAAGCTGCTCGATATTACTATTAAGGGCTACCCTGATTCAGGGAAAGTCGTTACCGGTGAGCCGTTTTACAGAATCTTATCTGCCATCTTGATCCTGTCATCCACTGACAAGATTAACGATTACGCGACAGGTTCAGTTGACCTTGATGACATGACCAGTCGGTATATGTTCGCAGAAAATGTCAACACTGATGAATCTAAAGATGACAATGTGTCCGCTATAAACGTCGAAGAATTTCCAAAACAGAACTTGAATGAGGAATCATTTGAAGATGATATGGATGACGATGATATCGATGCATTTTTCCAGCAACATCAAGCAACAGCAGATGGCTCATTCTTTTAAGTGATCCCCGCCCGTTAGGGCGGAATTGCTTCTTACAGGAGAAAAATATGAAAAACAGAAATACTGTTTTCAATGCATTGCCGATTGTGGCAGCACATTACGGTGATAAGTTTGGCGTTAAGGTCGTAGTTGGTGGATCTGATGCAAGAACGAATGGGGACGTTATCCTGCTACCAAATATAGCGGAGAACTATCCACAAAAGAAAGTGATTTGGGGCTATTTGGCTCATGAAGCTGGGCATGTACGAATGTCAGATTTTGAGCTACTACCTGAGGTTATTAAATCTGGTATTCCTTTTCGGAAATCTATTTTAAATGCAATTGAAGATTACCGTATCGAAAGAGGGATGATTGAGCTTTATCCAGGCGTTACTCATGACCTTAACCAAATGGTTGTTTATCTTAAAGACTGCGGATTGTTTCAGGCAGCCAATAAGGACAGCCATCCATCACAAATACTTCAATCCAAAATCCTATATTGGTTGCGATCTAAATTGCTTAATCAACCAGTGGATGATCTTGAACAATCAGCTGAGATGGCGATGAGTGAAGTTTTTAATGAGGGAGTTAATACTCGCTTGGCGGTACTACTCAGAAAAGCCTCGACGCTTGAAACAACCCGAGATTGTCTGAATCTGACGGACAGCATTCTTAAAATGCTGGAAGAGGAAGAAGGGAAGGAGAGGGAGCAAAATCATAATGACTCAGAAAATTCGTCAGGAGATGATGTAGACCCATCCAACGATTCAGCTCAGAATCAATCTTCAAGTGATTCAACGGATCCGTCCAACGATGATTCAGAGCGTGAAAATAGTTCTGCAGACTCTGATGACAATTCAGACGGAACATCCTCAAAGGGTGATGATTCCGATCAATCAGAAGCTGAAAGTAATAGTTCTGACGGTACATTACCTCCTGATACATCTAAAGGTGATGGAATTGGCTCAGATCAGGCAATTCGACAGGCTCTGGAGGCCTCGGATGATGATTTACCTCAAGATGCTATCGAGGCATTAAAAGAGGAGTTTTTAAACGAAGCTGATCTGCATGGTGATGGTGATTACTGCACGATACCGACAGCACCTGATTTACCAGGTAATGAAAGTGCGGGCGCGTCCATGTTGCAACAAGTGGGTTCAACGACATCCAAACTAAGAGCACAACTAATGGGTTTGGTTCAGTCGTCGAAACAGAATCGGGATCGATCAGGCTACACCGGGCGAAGACTGAATTCTAGCCAGTTGCACCGGGTTCTGAAGGGAGATACAAAAATTTTCAGAAAACGGGATCATCGGATACAACCTAATACAGCCGTGCATATATTGACGGATTTATCAGGATCAATGGATGGTTACGAAGAAGTGGTTGCAAGAGAATCCTCAATGGCAATTGCGATGGCACTGGAAAGTATTCCCGGTGTTAATCCCGCAGTTACTTATTTTGGCGGTTATTCTGATGACCCGGTTCGTGCAGTTGTACGACATGGGCAATCCGTGTATCAGCAGGCAAAGAAGTTTCCGCATGGAACATGGGGATGCACGCCGCTTGCTGAAGCTATTTGGTATGCCGCTTTTGAGCTATCCAAGACCCTGGAGGAGCGCCATTTATTGATGGTGGTTACGGATGGGCAACCGGATGATAGCCTGGCCACCGAAAAAGTCTTAAAACTGTGTGAGAACGCAGGCATTGAGACGATTGGTATAGGCATTGGGCATGAGGTTGAAGACTATTTTGATCGATCTGTTGTGATTCATTCAGTGGATGAATTAAGGCAGACATTATTTCGTTTAATGCGGGATAAATTAATCGTTCAAGCCGCTTAAAAACCTGACCATACCTGCCCAGACCAGGAGATATTTGTTTTGCATTCTCCTGTCTGGGGGAGGGTGCGCCTTTTAATAGGAGATCCTTTATGTGGAATCTTGGCGTTTTTGTTGATGCCGATAATGTATCAGCAGAAAAAACAGAAAAAGCCATCACCATGCTCCAGCAGCACGGTGATATCAAGTTTATAAAAGCTTATGGCAATTGGAGCAGTCGCAATGCTCTTTGGAAGAAGGTTCTTAACCAATATGGCGTTGAAGCTAGTCATCGCTACAACATAACCCAAAGGAAAAATGCGACTGATATATCTTTGGCTGCCGATGCTACTGCGAGCCTTTACTCATTAGAGTTTGATACTCTAGCAATTGTGTCTTCAGACTCTGATTATTTACCGTTAGTACAACATGCACGATCTTGTGGTAAACGAACCATTGGTGTCGGGTTTAGACAAACACCGGGCGCATACTCGCGTCAATGTGACTCTTTCCAGTATATCGATGAGCCTGAAATCATAGGCATGGTTGCTGCTAATTAACCCTGAAGGGGTATTACTCCTTTGTCGGGGTGATGCCTCTTCTATATTAATTTGAGGTTTAATCATGAAACAACAATACGATTGTTTCATATTATTGATCCTCTACTGGATGTTCAACCAAAGTAGAGTGATCAAGATGAATCAATGGAGTTAAGAAAATCGACAGCCATGGAAATATATCGATGGTTTTGGTCGCATCTGGATATACATGAAAGCTTGTCTTTAAAACCAGGTTTCGTGGGAATGGGGCATGGTGTAATCAGTTTTTTGATCACTATTCTTGGTCTATTTGCATGAATTGTGATTATAGCTTCTGGTATCCCGGTTACGGGGAATCAGGGGCATTTTGGAAGTTAGAGGAATTATGAATAAAACCGTTGTGGCATTGATACTGTTTTGTGTCGCTTTTACATTCTGGTGGTCCTGGAAGTTGGACTCATCTTTTTTTATATACCGGCATGAAGTCCCAGAGGCACTGAATATAAAAATTAACGAAACCTTTTTCCCTTACCTCAAAGGTCGTGATATTACCGGTATCCGATTCGGAAGCAAAAGTGCCCATCAAAGTGAAAAAGTCCCTATTGAAATCGTGGCAGAAGAAACAGAAGAATGGATGACTAGCAACAGTCGTACGGGACCGATAAAATTAGATATAGATCTGGATAATGAGAAAACGAAAATTTACTGGGATATACCGCAGGATACGCCGATGGAAGATGCTAATGCCTTATTAGCTCAATCTTTATGGGATGCCCTGATTCAATATGATGACATTATTAAGATAAAAAATAGTTACGAGTAACGCAGACTAATTCGGGCCTTGAATCCCTGAATGTTAATCGATAGAATCAAGCTGTTATCGTTCTATCGATACATTGATAGCTGGTCAATTCAAATAACCAGCATTTTCCCCACCTGGGTACATTCACCCAGACGGGTGTGGTGTACCCATAAAATATGGAGTTCACCATGTCTATACAAAAAGCTTTTTCAGCCATGCAACTTGCCGCTGAAAAAAATAACCTTCCGGTTGTGTTCAAAAATGATCTTGAACAGGATTATCGTATCCTGCAGAATCACAATACGGATTTTATCTGGTTATTGCGTACAGGAGGTACTGTACTGACCCCAATCGGGGTTGGTGTGGAGCCTGTATACATCACCTACTGGAAGTATCAAAACCACGGCCAAAGAGTTATTCCTTTTCTTGTCAATAAAAGTGCGGGATATATCGAAAAGATTGCTATGGAACGAGCCGAAAAATTGATACTGCAACTACCGAGTCAACTCAATACTTTTATGTCATCCGATGCAATTGTGCAAAAGGTGCAATCTGTTTTAGAAGAAGGTAAAAAGAAGAAAATCTGGGGTACTTTTGTATCACCGGATATTGAAATCAGTGATTGGTCTGAATGGCTTAATTTTTTCATCTTATCAGACAATGAATTGATGAAGGTTTATCTTCAGCGAGCAATGCATTTACTCAAAAACAGTAAGTCTGAGTTGCAATCTAACGCGGCTTAAAAGTCGTATCACTTTTACCCATCAGGGGCATTTGACCCTTGCGGGTTTAATGCCTCTGATACTACCCGGAGGTAATAAAATGCTATCAAGATATTTTAAATTGAAGCTTGAAAAACTCGGCTTTAGTGAAGTTTCAGAAGTCTTGTATTCACTAAGCTACTGTCAGGGTGATGGATGTTCTTTTGAAGCCAAAATTGGTGAGAATGAAGTTATACCCATCATTAACCGAATGCATGAAGACCGGCCACACCTTGCTACTGAAAGACATAAAGACCTACTTCTGCAATATGAGCAATCTCAGCTTGTCAGGCAATATCCAGTTTATTTCAGCATTACTCAAAGAGACAGTCATTATGTTCATGACAATACAATGAGTATTGACTGGGAGCACAAAGAAGATTTTGAAGAAACTTTAGAGTATCTCTTAGATCCGACTGAATCTTTATCTGAACATATTCTTGAGTATGCTAAGCAATGTGCTCGAAAGCTTGAGCCTGATGGATACGGACTTATCGATGCGTTTCGCTGTGAGCCTGAAACCGTATGGCAATACAAAACTCGTGAATTTTTGATTCAACTCAGAAAAGAGTCTGAAGATATAGAATACTTTGATCATGATTTTTATCTTGATGATGAAGAGTATTACAGTATTTGTCAGGAATATATCCAGGGCAGGCAGCAGATGGCAACTTTAATAGCCGAAGTGTTTGTACTGAATGAAATCGACATGGATTCTATCGATGAGTATGAACCGGTAGAGCAGTCATTATTAAGTGGGGTCAGTTTCAAGTCTGGTGATCCTACATTTGGTGGTGTTAAATCGGAATTAATCGGCGAGGTGATACAGTCACTTCGGTCGTTACTAGAACAGCTACCCCAACAACAGCAAGCGTAAAGATTTCGTCATAAGACGGATATTGATAGCTGGTCAATTAAAAAATTAGCAACAGTCGTCGTGTTGTAGCGTTTGTTACAGCATGACAATAAACCCATTAAGGGAAGATCCCCTGATGGGAGCTTCCCTTTTAACTTAGGAGTAAATAATGACAGCAGTACAAAAAAAAGCTTATTACGATGCTTCCAAGGTCAGAAGGGAGGCCAGGGGGCGTTGGCTTGAGATTCTGGTCTATATGGTTGGTGACAGGCTTCAGCCTGCTCTGAGTAAGCGACCTGGTAAGCATGTGACCTGTCCAGTTCATGGGACATCCAATAAAAATGGAATCGGTGACGGTTTCCGCTTTTTCAAAGATGTTGATGATACCGGTGGAGGACTTTGTAATACCTGTGGAACATTCCATGATGGTTTTGACCTGATTCACTGGCTGACTGGTCAGGAATTCAGGGAAACACTCAATCAAATTGCTGAATACTTGCGAGTTGAGCCGGAGACTCCCGGTGATTCTAATCAACAGAAAGTTGTGCCAATAGCACGGCCAACTCCTGCAAGAGTTGCTGAAATTAAAGCCCTGCAAGAAAAGGTAAAAGCTGATTTACGGGCAGACTCCCAAAAAGCCAATGACAATATTCAACGCGTATGGCGTGAATCAGTGTCGTTGATTGATGGGCTGCCAAATCCGCTATTTTGTTATTTCAAGTACAGAGGTGTTTTATTACGTAAAGAACAGATGGTTACAGGTGATCATATAAGATACCACTCTGAACTACCTTATTACGATGAGGATGAAGAGGGTAACCTGGAAATGATTGGTAAGTACCCGGCGATCATCGCTGCTATCCGCGATTTAAACGGTGACATCATCACTTTGCATCGAACTTACCTGGAACCTTCGGGTTGCAAAGCAGAGGTTCGTTCAGCTCGAAAGATGATGGCAATACCTGCTAATAAAAAAGTTACCGGTGCGGCGATCCAGCTAGGCGGATTTCCTGCAGATGGTGTATTGGGTGTATCAGAAGGTCTTGAAACCGCCATGTCTATCATGAAGGTATATCAGATTCCTACCTGGTCACTCGTAAATACAACCTTGTTAGAAAACTTTATTCCACCAGAGGGCTTAAAAACCCTGTTAATCTGGGCAGATAAAGACAAAAAACAAGGTGGCCAGTCGGCTGCACAGGCTTTACATGAAGCTCTGCAACCAACTGGTATAGATGTCCATATATTACTTCCACAACGGCCTGTCATTGGCAAGTCTGTAGATTGGAATGATATCCTGGTCAAAGAAGGTATTTTTGGATTTCCAGCTCACAACTACATGAGTCGAATTACCCAGGGTACCTTGAGTACGTAGGTAACTAAGCTTCGATAGGTGTTGTTGATTCAAAAATAAAAACAGTCATACTATTTCTTTTGACAGCATTACTCCTGATGTTTGGGGTAGTCCATGCTGGGAATAAAGGGGCTCAAAATCTAAAAGTCATTAACTTGATAACTCGTATATAAAGACCAGCTTTAGCTGGTCTTTTATTTTCGAAGGCCGCTCGATAAAAAGTACCGAAAAGGGTATTCAGAAAAAATATAAAACGGAAATTAGTCATTAAAATAGTGCATATCAATAAAACACATAAACTGTTTAATGAATCTATTCTCATTTAAGACATCTATAGCTCAGTTCGCAGTATCAATATCTCTTATATTATTGATATTTATTTTGCTTAACACAGCTCAAGCCAGAGTAGGGAAAAATGAGTGCCCGGAAAACAGGTATTTATTACCCAACCTACAGGATTATGATCACTTGAAATATGCGCCTGCAGAGCGTGAGCGTTTATACAATGGAGGCACCTTTATCTCATCTGTTGATAGTATTGACGATGATAATGGGGATGGTAAAGAAGAATACCTAGTGCAACCAAACTGGGTGGCTTACCACTTAAAATCCTTCAATTCAAACAGAGGTAGTAATTATGCGCCTTCATACCGTCGTCCTAAAAATTGGTATCGTCTAAAGTTGTTCAACGAAGAAAGAGAGCACTATAAGACGAACCAAAATGTAGGAAATTCATATCTGGGTATGGGTCATGTATGGAACCGTGGACATCTTTCACAAAGAGCAGACTCAAACCGAATTACTCCTGAATTTGGGTGTAATACCCATGTATTTTCTAATGCGGTTCCCCAGTCGCCAAAGTTTAATCGTGGAATTTGGCAGGGCATGGAAAATTATGTTTCTTCATTATCAAATGAACGTGGTGAGTTATGGGTTGTCACCGGACCTGTTTATGAGAAAGAGAAGGTTATTCAATTTATTGGTGAAAGAGAAAAAAAAGAAATCCCGGTGGCGGTGCCAGATAAATTATTCAAAGTTATTTTCATGGAATCGGAGCGTGGCGTTGAGGTTATCTCGCTCATTTATCCCAACAAGTTCGACAAGCTGCCCACGTATTATAAGGAGGGGAATTGTCAGCAAGATAAACAGTATGATCACACTCCGTATATTGTCTCGCTAAAAGACGTTGAAGATGCCACAGGCCTGACATTCTTCTCCGGTATTGAAATGGATCTCAGTGAATTTAAAAAAATCAAGGCCACTATCTTACCAACTGTGGGTGATGAACACAGAGTCGGTTATTGCCTGTGAACTACTCTTTCTAAATAATTATAGAGTGAGCTTCTTGCGACTCATGCCGAAAATTCTTTCAGAAAATAAGCTGTTTATCTGTATCAATCTAACCAGTCGTTGCTCAATACGCAGGCACTACCCGGAGCGAACTAAAGAGTAAACCCGGGCTGGTTGACGATCCAGATGTTATCTACAACATGCGGGCCTATGAGCTGAAAAAGCTAAAGCCTTTACAGCTGAGCGAGAAGCAGCTCATCGCTGGTTACCAAAGTGCCCTGGATTACGGTTTGAAGGAACTTGCCTTCGATATGCTTATTGAGTGCGAAAAGCGACTCGACGAAGATGAGTTCGACCACGGGCACTTCGAAGGTTTCCTCGAACGGGTTCTGCAGACGGGTGATCTTGATCTGGCGCGAAAGATCAGGGACCATTGCGGAGAACAAGCGTGGTTTCGGCCTCGTGCTATCGAGTTCCGCTTCGATTCGAACCGCTGGAGCGGGATTGTCGAAAATCAGTGTCGGGGATTCAGGGCGAAGAGACCGAGGTAGATGAGCCACTGACTCGTCTTGTTTTCGACTGCGCTACGCACTATCCCGCGTTGGCCATTGTTTTCGCAAGAGCTGCGATTGCCAGCAAGCGGGGCATCCGCTGGACAACATGATGCTGCTGGATGTCATCCGTGATGCCCGTATCGATCTGGATCTGGAACCCTCGAATGATCCGGCAGAGTCGCTGTTCGACTGGATCGAGGATCAGACGCTGCTGAAGGAAAAGACGAAGACGGAAAACGAAGAGATAAAGCAGTTATCCAGTAAACTGAAGCAGCCCGTGCCGACCTCACCGATAAGAAGCAAACATTGCAAGCGATGGAACAAACAGTCAAAGAACTCGGAAGGAAGTCAGAGTCAGCCCGTGTGCCGACTCTGCAAGATGATGTCAGGTTGGATGACCTGGATACTGCTGCTCATGAGGAAAGGGAGAATACCCTGATAAGGTTGCGTACCCAGGTGACCAACCTGAAAGCTGAAATTGGCGAACAGCAGCAACAGCGCAGCCAACTACGAAAAATGCTGGAGGAAGAATACAAAAAGCGCCAGGCAATAACGGCTCTAAGCGTGCCAGCGGAACAAGTTGATATTGATGAGGAATCTATCATAACACCCTCTGGAAAACACACCCTGCCGGAATATACGTATGCTTTCCGGAAGACCTGCGAGTCCCTTCCATCAGCCCTTACCGCCAAGGCGATCCTCGCAGTCGGACGTTTCGCTGCTCATGAGGATTCGATCTGGAGGCAAACAAAATCTATAAAACGCATGGCGGAACACTATCGCATTCGCATTAATATCGATTACCGCATGTTCGTGCACTGGCAGCCGGGCAAGTTACTACGCATACTCGACGTCATTCCGCGCCAGGATTTGGAATCCTGGATCAAACGACATGGCTAAGAGATAGCAGGTGAGTGGTATCTTTGCAGTTTTCGATTGTGGACTGCCGTTGGTGGATCAACGAGAGTGTAGTGATATCGTTTCCTTATGTTGGAATGAAATACCAGGTAGTGATCCATTAAATGCTCAAGAAAAGGCCATAACTTTTCCCTGGATTCCATAGACGATTAATTCCGTTTAAAACAACAACGTCAGCTTTATTCGTTTATAAACTTATCATCATTACCAGGAATTACCAGACTAAAAATGAAAACATTAGCAGTTGTCTCCCACAAAGGAGGTACAGGTAAATCAACTTTGTCTATTCATCTTGCCGTTAAAGCACAGTCAGAAGGCCAGGATACATTATTGGTGGATTTGGATAGCCAGTCATCAACGGTAGCAGAGTGGGCCAGTATTCGAACTGATAAACATCCACTTGCTGTCACGGCTCAAGTATCTGACATTACAGAATTACAACAGCAGGCTACGGATGAAGGGTTTGATCTATTAATACTGGATTGCCCACCATACCTTAATGATGATACTGATCAGATAACAAGATTAGCAGATTATACGATACTTCCGACATCCCCTCGATTTGCTGATATATGCACTTTGCCCAAGGGGATAGAAAAAATTCATCAGCCATATTCAGTGGTACTGAATTCCTGCACTCCAGACCTTGAGGGTAAAATTTCGTTTAAAACTGCACAGGTTTATCAGATGCTCAATGACTCTGACATTCCTGTATCACCTGTTCATATAATACGTCTGGAGGCATTTACTGAAGCGCTTAACTACGGTCAGGGTGTTACTGAATACCAGTCAAATGGTAAGGCGTCAGAGCATATTAAGACTCTGCTTGACTGGATATACATGGTGGCCTGAGTTTATGAACAGAAAACAAACCTTGATCAAACTAGGCGCAGAGACTGGCAGAACATCGCGGTAGTACGTTTTGTGATTGGCCTTCTGTTGAAGGGTATGCCTATCAGCTATCATAGTTGCTTTCTTACCCGGTTACTTCCGTATTGACACAGGTTTTTAACCTTGCAAAATTGAATGACTGGTGCAAGAATGCAAGGATGATTAAACGTGAAATTTTTGATATTGTTCTACGCCGCCTGGCTCAGTTTGATAGCGTTGCTCTTGTCGGGCCTAGGCAAGTGGGCAAGACCACATTGGCTCGAGAGATTGCGGCCGAGGTTGGTCAAAAAGCGCGATACCTCGATTTAGAAAGCCCATCAGACAGACAATTGCTTGATGATCCTGATAGCTATTTTTCTTTATACTCGGATCACCTTATCATACTGGACGAAGTGCAGCGCACACCTGAAATATTTCAGGTGCTGCGTGGACAAATTGATCAAAGGCGGCGCATGAAAGAGGGAGGGAAGTTTCTTATTCTCGGTTCGGCTTCGATGGATTTGCTGCGCCAATCATCTGAAAGCCTGGCAGGACGAATTAGTTATGTAGAAATGAGACCGTTGACCTTTCGCGAGATTACAAGTGACGACCAGAATAGGGCCAGCAATGAACAAAACCTGATTGATGGTCTCTGGTTGAAAGGTGGGTTTCCTGAGAGTTACATGCGCCTGGATGAAGAAGCATCGCTTCAATGGCGTCTGGATTTCATCCAGACATATTTGGAGCGTGATATTCCACAATTTGGTTTGCAAGTCACAACAGATCAGCTTGCTCGGTTCTGGCGAATGCTGGCTAACGATCAGGGTGAATTATTCAATGCTCAGCGATTTGCGCGGTCATTGGGTGTTAGCGGGCACACTATATCGCGTTATCTGGATATTCTTGAAAAACTTCTACTGGTTCGATCATTGCAGCCCTGGTCGGTTAACACCGGAAAGCGTCTTGTTAAATCTCCACGGCCTTTCGTGCGAGATAGTGGAATCCTACACGCATTGCTTCACTTGCAAACAAGTGATGCGTTACGAAGCCATGCTGTTTCAGGGAAAAGTTGGGAGGGCTATGTCATTGAAAATTTGATTAGTGCATCCAGCAGCAAAGCACGTCCCTATTTCTATCGCACAGGAGCTGGTGCAGAGGCTGACCTTGTATTGGAGTTTGCACCTGGCCAGTGTTGGGCCATTGAGGTCAAACTCAGCAGTGCACCGACCGTAGATCGTGGTTTTCACAATGCGGCAGATGACATAGCCGCAGTGCGCCGCATTCTTGTTTATAAAGGTAAGGAACGTTTTCCGATGCGAGGGGGTATTGAAGCGATGCCGCTGCTCGATGCGATGAACGAAGTCAGCGATGCGGTAAGAGCGTGACGGATCGAAATGACTATATTGCTAGAAAACTCACCTGGATTGATGAACAGCAGAAGCTGCAAGTTATTGCAGATATTCAGGTTGTAAACAAGTTTAATCAGCCTCTAGTTATCCTTGGTGATTCTGGAATGGGAAAGACTCGTTTTATGGAGCAACTAGGGGCACTACCAAACTTGAGAGTACAGCCCGGTATCTTGGAATAGAAGTAGATGATGCTCTGGAAATATCTGAGTTAACTGATCGTTGATGAAATTAACCTGGAAGTGTCTAATCAGGCACTTTCTGGTTCTCCAGACCGGTCATAGGAGGCAGTAGAGAATTCGGTGTACAGTTTAACCTCCGAAATAGCCAACAACAACTATCAGGCTTAATGATGGACAAACCAGTCGTTCGCTTATCGATCCATTGCATTGTATATATTTGCCAGTATTGTGTTCTACCCCAAATTCTCAATCAACTTACAGATGATAATCCAGCCAGATAGCCTAAAATTTTTATGTCTCAGACAACAACCTCTTACCATGTATTCCCTTTCAAGTTTATAATCCTGATTCTGTTTATTTATTACCTTTTTGATTTGAGTCAATCTCTAATCAATCTCAATTAAATAACCCTAATTATATAGGGTATTATCGAAAGCTATAAAAACAAGTTCCCATCATTTCATAAGGAGTAAGAAAATGATCAGCTACTTTCCTCGTCTAAAAACTAATAATTCATTAATTTTAGTGTTGATCCTTTTAGCAGGGATAACCAGTTGTGGTGGAGGTAATGATCCTGATGATCCTCCAACGAATTCAGCTCCAGTTACGACCGATAGCAGTGTGGCCACCAACGAAGATACAGTTATTGCAGTGTTATTAAATGTAACCGACGATGAAGATGCAACAGACTCATTGGTATTTACAATTAGTGCCCCATCGAATGGTGTACTTTCAGGTACTGCACCAAATTTGACCTATACACCGAACGCAAACTTTAGCGGTAGTGACAGCTTTGACTTCTCTGCGACCGATAGTGGCGGGGAAATATCTAATGTTTCCACCGTCAGTATCACTGTTAATCCTGTCAATGATGCACCGGTTATTACCCAGACCGGACCACTGATGGTTGCTATGGATGAAGACAGTACGCCCACCGATTTTGTTGCACCTACCATCACAGCAAGTGATATAGATAGTGGTACCCTGGCCTGGAGCGGATCGATTGCATCAAACGGTACCGCAACGGTATCTGGCACAGGCGCTAGTCCAACCATAACCTATGTACCTGATGCAAACTTCAATGGAAGCGACAGCTTTGACGTTACGGTAAGCGATGGTAGTGGTGGAAGTGATGTGATTACGGTTAACGTATCCATCCTTGCACAGAATGACGCTCCGGCGATTACACAGACCGGACCACTGATGGTTGCTATGGATGAAGACAGTACGCCCACCGATTTTGTTGCACCTACCATCACAGCAAGTGATATAGATAGTGGTACCCTGGCCTGGAGCGGATCGATTGCATCAAATGGTACCGCAACGGTATCTGGCACTGGCGCTAGTCCAACCATAACCTATGTACCTGATGTAAACTTCAATGGAAGCGACAGCTTTAACGTTACGGTAAGTGATGGCAGTGGTGGAAGTGATGTGATTACGGTGGATGTAACTGTCGAAGCGCAAAATGATTTACCCACCATAAGCGGCTCTCCTTCAACTACAGCAAATGATGGTGTGTGGTATACCTTTACCCCGAATGCTAACGATATTGACGGTGATTCACTCAGTTTCAACATTCAAAACATGCCGGCCTGGGCTATGTTTGATACTGTCGATGGAACTTTGTCGGGTACTCCGGAACTCAGTGACGTTGGCGTTGACTTCAGTAATATCATTATCAGCGTAACAGCGGGTGGAGACACGGTTGACATGGCAGCATTTTCGATATCGGTGAGTGCTTTCGATATTACTCAACAGTGGGAACAGGTAGTTTTTAATGGTTTTGGCGATGTTAATAATGGGAAGCTTTTTCCAAATATCGTATTCGGCGAATATCTATATGCTGGAGTTGAAAATGAAACTACCGGAGTAGAGTTATGGCGAAGTATTGATGGCATCGACTGGAATCAGGCTGTTACAGGCATTTTTCTTGTGGGTGCTATTTTCGATGGTTATATGTATTCCGGAGTTGGGAAAGAGCTCTGGCGAAGTTCTGATGGTATTAACTGGGATCAGGTCAATACTGACGGGTTTGGAGATAGTAATAATGAACATAGCTTTCACGCAGTTGTATTCGACGGATACCTTTATGTCGGAACTCAGAATGCAATAACAGGAGGAGAAATCTGGCGAAGTATTGATGGAACCACCTGGTCTCAGGTCAATACTGATGGGTTTGGAGATAGTAACAATGAGAGTACCTCTCCCACAGTTGTATTCAATGGCTACCTGTATGCTGGTACTGTTAATGAAATAACTGGAGGAGAAATATGGCGGAGCTCGAATGGGACGACCTGGACTCAGGTCAATACTGATGGATTTGGAAACGTTAATAACTTTGAAGTATCCCCGGCAGTTGTTTTCGATAATTATTTATATTCTGATATCACAAATAGAGCGACAGGAGGTGAAATATGGCGGAGTTCGGATGGCACTACCTGGGAACAGGCAGTAGCTAATGGTCTTGGTGATATTGAAAATGGGGATATTACATTTGGAGTTGTATTAGATGGTTACCTTTATGCTGGAACAGAGAATGAAGTAACCGGTGGAGAAATCTGGCGAAGCTCTGATGGCACCACCTGGAACCAAGTCAATACAGATGGCTTTGGAGACAGCAATAGTGAGGGAATTTCCGGCATGGCATTTTTTGACGATTATCTTTATGTTGGAACCGAAAATGTAGTTACAGGCGGTGAGATATGGAGAGCCAAAAAAGAAGCTATCGCAGATACCTGTGACTTTTCAGGCTGGGAAAAGGACTTACATAATCCGATATTTGAATCCAGTGGCCCTGGGGAATGGGATGATCCTTATTGGGGACTTGGAGTGGTGTTAAAAGACTTGGATGAGCCGGTGAATAAGTATAAACGCTGGTATATAGGAGGAGTGACCGCGGGTGGTGATGATGGAAAGAGTATCGGGTATGCTACCTCATCAGATGGGATTAACTGGGTTCCCTATTCAAATAATCCGGTTATGACTCATGGAAACACTTGGGACATTGATGGTTTTCGTGGTCTAAGTGTCATCAAAGATGGTTCGACATATCAAATGTGGTATGGAGGTAATGATATTTATGATACCGATCGAATAGGGTATGCAACATCTTCAGACGGCATCAATTGGATTCTCTATCAAAATAATCCTGTCTTTTCGCCGGGTGCCAACGGTTCCTGGGATGATGAAGATATTGCTCATCCATGGGTTATAAAAGAAGATTTAATCTATAAAATGTGGTACAGGGGTGATGATGATATGACTAATACCGCTCAGATAGGTCTTGCTACTTCGACAGATGGAATAAACTGGCAACGTTCAACAAGTAATCCGATATTGTCTCCAGATCCAGCAATTTCGTGGGTAGATGGCGGAGTAGACGGACCATCAGTAGTCAAATATGGATCAGGTTATACAATGGTATTTGGTGGAACTGACCAGTCAGGTACTAACAGAATAGGATACGCAACATCCAGTGATGGTGTGACATGGAATAAAGACGATAATAATCCAATATTGGATATAGGTACTGGAAGTGACTGGGATAGTACCGCTGTTTTTCCCGAAGCATTAATAGATGACTCTTCATCCTTAAAGCTCTGGTATGTTGGTGCGGATAGCTCATTCACTATAAAAAGTGGCTTAGCAGTAATGTGTAAGTAATCATGTATTTGTTTACCGGTAACTTTTTAAAAGGCTTTCCGTTCAGGCTTTGCATTTGATATCACAAGAAATAATTTTCAGAGTCATTATGACACTTGTCTTCTATTATCCTCTGGATATCTATTAAGATTTAACCAGGATCGCAGTAAATTAAAGGAACTATAGAGTCAAAAGGAACTATATGGTCAAGTCTTTGATTTATGATATCAAGTGAATTGAATGACTTTAAGTCTAAGTTCGCTTACGCCACACTGAAGCAGGTCATCACATTTCCAGAAAACTGGTCTTGCCGCCACTTGAGATGAAATAAAATGATTTGTATGACTCCTAACAGAAAGCGGGAGACTATCTCGATACTCTGGAAAATCTGAGTTATTAGATACTAGGATAAAATACTTAACCAGGTAATTTCAATTCAGAATTTTCTGGTTTCTCTATACCGGTCATAGGAGGAAGTAGAGCCTTCGATTTTCAAGTAAAATAGCAAAATCGCAAATTTTCAACTCAGTCTTAAAGATGGACATTGCAGCCGTTCAGGTTTGACCTCTTTAATCTCTGGAAATGATCTAAACCAAGCAATCACCTCAAGATCATCAAGGAGTCATTTTGTAGGAGTGAGTACAGTTAGCACTCTCCGTGTAAAATTCAATAGAATCTTTACATGACGAATGAAACAGCTAAATAAATATCAGCTTTAGATGAAAGCTGTTACTTCACTCCACAAATTGACTATACCAACAAACACCCTTGACATACATAGTACCAAGGACGTAATCTCCATGTTCCACACTATATGTGGTATATTCTAAAAATAATAGACACTAGATATAGATAAATATAATTACAGGCAGGCAGTTATCCAGCATAGATTTACCTCTATGGGCTGCATAGTCTTAACTACAACAGAAAGGTCACACGTAATATGAAAACAGCTCATCTCACAGCCGTTAAGAGCACCATTGTCGACATCCCCCTGCAGAATGCATCTCAAGATATCTGGCACACAAAATATCAACTGAAAACCAAAGATGGAGTAGCGGTCGACCAGAATATTGATGACACCTACCAACGGGTGGCCAAAGCGCTGGCAGAGATCGAAACAGGTAACAAGGCTCAAGGTAAGTGGCAGGAAAAGTTCCTCTGGGCGCTACGCAATGGTGCAATACCTGCGGGCCGTATCATCTCCAATGCGGGTGCACTTAAGTACAAACCCGCCACTTCCACCATCAACTGTACTGTCTCCGGCACAATCAAGGACTCTATGAATGATATTCTGGGCAAGGTCCATGAAGCGGGCCTCACCCTCAAGGCCGGTTGTGGTATCGGCTACGAGTACTCAACCCTGCGTCCACAGGGTGCCTACGTAAGCGGTGCCGGTGCCTACACCTCCGGCCCCCTTTCGTTTATGGATATCTACGATAAGATGTGTTTTACGGTCTCTTCTGCCGGTGGCCGCCGCGGTGCCCAGATGGCCACCTTTGATGTGGGCCATCCAGATGTGATGGAGTTTATCGGTGCCAAACGTGAAGATGGGAGACTGCGCCAGTTCAACCTCTCACTTCTTATTACCGATGAGTTCATGGAAGGGGTAAAGAACAATGGCGATTGGCAGCTTGCCTTCCCCATCACCGAACATGAGGTTGAGACCGACAAACCCGACCTCACCGACAGCAGCAAATTTGTCTGGCGTGAGTGGCCGCAGACCGAAGGTTATATCACTAGCGAATCCGGACTGGTAGCCTGTCGCATCTACAATACCATTCGCGCCCGCCGCCTGTGGGATGTGATCATGTCATCCACCTACGACTACGCCGAACCCGGCTTCATTCTTATCGACAAGGTAAATGAGATGAACAACAACTGGTTCTGTGAAAATGTTCGCGCCACCAACCCCTGTGGAGAGCAGCCGCTCCCCCCATACGGCGCCTGCCTGCTGGGTTCCATCAACCTTACCCGCTTTGTAGAGCAGCCCTTCACCAAACATGCAACCTTCAAATGGGACAAGTTCAAAAAGGTGGCCGCCATCTTCACCCGTATGCTGGATAACGTGGTGGAGATCAATGGGTTACCGCTGGCTAAGCAACGTCAGGAGATAGAGCATAAGCGCCGCCATGGCATGGGCTACCTGGGACTGGGCTCTACCATGACTATGCTCGGCATGAAGTATGGGGATGATACCTCCCTGGAGTTCACCGAGCGCGTTACCCGTGAGCTGGCGATTGCTGGATGGCGTACCGGCCTGGAACTGGCGAGGGAAAAGGGGGCTGCTCCTATCATGAACGAAGAGTTCAAAGTGACCGAGGCTATGCTGGCCGCTCGCCCTGAAATGAGCAAAGACAACTGGAAGCTGGGTGACAAGATAAAGGGCAAAATCCTCCACGCCCGCTATAGTCGCTATATGCAGCAGCTAGCCACCATAGAGCCAGAGCTGGTTGAGGAGCTAAGCCAAATCGGTTGCCGCTTCACTCACCACAGCTCCATCGCTCCCACCGGTACCATCTCTCTCTCCCTGGCCAATAATGCCAGTAATGGGATCGAGCCCAGCTTTGCTCACCACTATTCCCGCAATATCATTAAACAGGGCAAGAAGAGCAAGGAGAAGGTGGATGTCTTCAGTTTCGAACTTTTGTCATACCGTGATCAGATCAACGCCAAAGCAATGCCATTCTCGGGGGAGCCTGAAAATAGCCTGCCAGATTACTTTATTACAACTGACGACATTACACCAAAGCAACATGTTGATGTGCAGGCAGCAGCCCAGAAGTGGATCGACTCATCCATTTCTAAAACTGCCAACGTGCCCGCCGACTATCCTTATGAGGAGTTCAAGGATATCTACCTCTACGCCTACGAGCAGGGACTGAAGGGATGCACCACCTTCCGCTTTAACCCTGAGGCATTCCAGGGTGTGCTGGTAAAGGAGGAGGATCTGGAGAACACCACCTACAAATTTACACTGGAGGGAGGTGAAATCGTAGAGGTTAAGGGTAATGAGGAGATTGAGTATGATGGGGAGACCCACACCGCAGCCAATCTGTTTGATGCCTTGAAAGAGGGGTATTACGGGAAACTGTGATGGTACCCGGTACTTGAGAGTTCGATAGTTCCATAGAAAAATTACAAAGAGATAGAAAAAATGACCATTAAACTAGAGCAAAAAATCACAGGCTACGAAGTAGTCAGCAAGAATGAACCTGTAGCAGTAGAAGAGAAGGAAGAAAATAACATCATCCAGATGCATGAGAAGGTGGCCCGCCCCGAGATGCTGTTTGGTTCCACCTACAAGATCAAAACCCCTCAGTCTGATTATGCCCTCTATGTCACTATAAATGACATGATCCTTAATAAAGATACAGCCCACGAGATACGGCGTCCTTTTGAGGTCTTTATCAACTCAAAAAATATGGATCACTATCAGTGGATTGTGGCCCTCACACTGATCATCTCCGCCGTGTTCAGAAAGGGGGGGGATGTCACCTTCCTGGTGGAAGAGCTCCGTTCCGTCTTCGATCCCAGTGGTGGCTACTTTAAGCGCGGTGGCAAGTTTATGCCCTCTCTGGTGGCGGAGATTGGTGACGTCATTTGTGACCACATGGTAATGATCGGCATGATCAAGGAGCAGAAGCTTGATGAGAATGTCCAGAATATTCTTGATGCCAAGCGGGAAGAGTTTGAGCGCAACATGGGTCTGAAGGATAGCCGCCACACAAGTGAATTTCCCGTTGGGGCTCAGCTGTGCAAAAAATGCCATACCAAAGCAGCAATCATGATGGATGGGTGTCTCACCTGTCTCAACTGCGGCGAATCAAAATGTGGCTAATGTCACTATTTTAGTGAGCATATTGATATTTATCATTTTGCAAACCATATTATTTTGTAACTGTATATCTCATTATTATCTTTTGATCAGTTATATATCGCTATGAAAAAATCTCCGTTTAATCTTGATGATGACTCCACTTACCAGAAATGGCGTGACTGGAAACTGGAAAATTGTGCCCGGGATGTAAGTGACTTTATTGTGGAGATCGATGATCCCCGCAAATTGACTCAGGTCCAGCATGACGCCATTCTGGATCGCTGTAAAAAATACAACATGGCTGTCTATATCAGTAAACTGGGTGATGTTGAGGGAACCGATATTCCCCGTGGTATTGGCAGTGCATTTGGTCTGGAGAACCTGGATCATAACCGGGGGGCTGAATCTGACGCAGTCACTGCCCTTACGGTTCAGGATGATGCGTATCACGGCGCATACATCCCATACTCCAACAAAGAGATTCACTGGCACACAGATGGTTACTACAACCGTCTCGATCTACAGAATCATTCCCTGCTGCTCCACTGCGTAAGACCAGCCATGAGCGGCGGTGAAAATGCAGTTATAGACAATGAGCTGGTCTACATTCTTATGCGTGATGAGAATCCGGAGTATATCCGCGCCCTAATGGCAGAGGATGCCGTTCTCTACCCAGAGAACGTTGTGGACGGAGTTGAACTTCGCCCCAACCGTATCGGTCCAGTCTGGATGGTTACCGCTGATGGTCACCTCCACATGCGCTACACCATGCGTAAGAGAAATGTGGCGTGGAAAGATGATCCGATCGTAAAGGACTCGGTATCCTGGTTAGAAAATCTACTCAATGGGGATTCTGAGCATATTTTTCGCGCAACCCTTCAATCTGGCTGGGGGCTGGTGAGCAACAACGTTCTTCACGATAGAAGTGGCTTTAAGGATGATGAGGACCCAGCCAAAAAACGCCTGCTCTACCGTGCTCGCTACTACGACCGTATTCAGGGAATTTAACTCTTTGCATTCCAGATAGGGAGGTCCGGGAGCATCTATCCCGACTATTTCAAAAACATGGATATCCAAATTGTTTTACCTCTTTTTATAATTAGTGCCTGAACGGAAAAGCACCAATTTCAAAAATTCTTTCCATTTCA
>CALCSG010000398.1 GCA_937894085.1 uncultured Gammaproteobacteria bacterium
ATGTTAATGTGAAACCAGCCGCCATTGCATCGATACTGGTTGCAATTGCAAGCATAAACATAACTCTATGTGTAATCTTCGATATATCTTCTTCTATTCCCTCAGACAATGATTCATAGATCATTTTTCTACCGATCAGCGCCAGCAGTATGAATGCTACCCAATGCGCATAATTTTCTACCAAGCCTAAAACCCCTTTTCCTCCGAGATATCCGATTAGTGCCTGGAAAATTCCAAAATATTCTCCAGCTTTTGCCGCCAAAGCGAGTAGTCTTGTTTTCTGTTTCGACACCAGGCCAATTGATACAGCAAACGCATCCATACTTAGAGCGACTTCCAAGGGCTGACCCGTGAGGAGAGATGGTCGCAAAACTGCTAGCTGATGAACAAGCACATCATATGAGGCGTAGGCTGAAGGTGAGTTGGTTGGGACTGCCCCTCTTTTTGGGTACAAGACGACGAAGCCAGGTGGTTTAACGGCCACCGTAAATGATGCGCAGTTGTGCAGGGAAAGTTAATGCTCTTATTCGGAGAGATTTGCTTAACAGGCAATCGGAAGAATACCAGACAGGACTACTGGTTGAACAAAAGTCCAGGCATGTCGGCGTCATCGACTGGTATGAGTGAATCAGATGAAATCAATAGCGCGGTAGGGAGCAATTCATACCGTGATCAAGAGGATATAGGGAGCGCGTCTTGCCTTTTTCATTTTATAAGATCCAGATAACGAAAAAATATATCAGCTAAGATTGGAAACTAAAATTAAGGAATAATCTTCTCAATGCTCTATGGCCGGTATCTCCTTCTTTAAGATTGAGATTTTGACATGATACATCTCCTATGTTGAAGCGAGGCCAATTGTCCCGTTCTCCAACAAAGAAGATGCCAACGATTTCCATACGTATTTCATCAACCACTACGGAATCTCAGTCCAGGAGTGGTTAAGTAACTTTTTTATTCTGCAGATTCAGGTAGTTGTCTGAGCAAAATGATGATACTGTCCATCTCCACTGTAAACTCTTCCATAGCTGTATTAACCTCTGCCTCTGGTCTCTTGTCTTTCAGCACCATCTGCAGATTCAGTGCTGCACGCTGGAGGTCTTCCAGTCCTAGCATGTCCGCAACACCTTTGATCGTGTGCACCATTCTTTCCGCCTCTTCAAGATGCGATGCCTGCAACAGGCGCAGGATCTCCCTTGGATGTTCACCATGATTAGTGTCAAACTTTTTCAGCATCCTGATATAGAGAGATATTTTACCGCCAGTGTAGCGTAATCCGTTGTCCGGGTTGATGCCTTTGGTATGGGCAAGGGTTTCAATCAGCCGATTCTCCTGTTGTTCGACTGCCTCCCCGGCATCAGCTTCCGCGTCTATTATCAACGGGGGATTTGCATCAACTTTTAATGCCCGTAACAGGGTGCTGTATAATATCTGTGGGTCGACAGGCTTGGCCACGAAACCATTCATACCTGCATCGATGCAGGCTTCGCGATCTTCGGTAAAAGCATTCGCGGTCATCGCCAGGATGGGGATGTGCGCCCCCCCCGGGCAGTTGACGAATGCGACGCGTTGCTTCCAGCCCATCCATGACCGGCATCTGCATGTCCATCAGTATCAGGTCGGGGTGTTTTGATTTCTGCAGAACCTCAACAGCCTGCGCACCATCTCCAACTACGTTGACCTCGAGCCCTACGCTCTGTAGTAACCCGACAGCGACTTCCTGGTTGATAGCGTCATCCTCGGCTAGCAGTATGGTTTTACCGGGATGACTGTGGCGCAGGCTCTCTGAGGCGCTCTCGCTCTCGCTCTCGTTATAGTTCAGCAGCTGAATATCAGGTTCAGGTTCACCACTGCCTTTTTGCAGGACCACCCGGAACCAGAAACGACTACCCTCACCGATTACACTGTCAACGCCGAGATCACCATCCATGGCCTTGACCAGTTTCATCGACAGCGCAAGCCCGAGTCCGGTTCCGCCAAAGCGCCGGGAAATTGAGCTGTCGGCCTGATCGAAAGCATTGAACAGGTTCGTCTGCTGTTTCTTTGTCATACCAATGCCAGTATCAATTACCTCGAATAGCAGTGAGGCCTCAGTTTCGCGCTCCAGCTCAACAGACACACGCAGGGTTACCGAGCCCTCGTCGGTAAACTTGACGGCATTGCCCGCTATGTTAAGGAAGACCTGGGTCAGACGTGTAGAATCACCCAACAGGAGCAATGGTGGCAACTCGTTCTCAACAACCAGTTCCAAACCTTTTTGTTTGACCTGCCAGCCGAGTATCGAGGCCACGTTATGCAGCACTAAGTCAGCTCGAAAATTAATTAATTCCAGCTCCAGCTTGTCTGCGTCGATTTTTGACAGGTCGAGTATGTCATTTATCAGTGTCAACAGGTGATTGCCGGCACTACGAATCTTGGCCAGCCGATCCTGCTGCACCATTGTCAGAGGATCCTGTAGCATCAGGTGAGTCATGCCCAGCACGGCGTTCATTGGCGTACGAATTTCATGGCTCATGTTGGCAAGAAAGGCAGATTTCGAGCGTGCCGCGGCTTCGGCGTCGTCCCGAGATTTAACCAGGGCCTGTTCGGCCCTGATGCGGTCGGTAACATCCCGGTTGGATGCACGCCGCCCGAAATGGTTGCCCTGCTCATCGTAAACAGACTGGCATACATGCTCCATCCAGCATACCTCGCCACTTTTTTTAACGAAGCGGTATTGCAGGCTTTCCGGTTCATCGCCTTGCTGTACATACTGAAAATGCTCAGCCACTGCTGGCGCGTCTTCAGGGTGTATGATATCAACCATCAGCTGCGGATTGTCGAAAAATGCCTGGCTGGGGTAGCCGGTAATGCGTTCGGCCGAGGGCGAGCAATAAATCAAACGCCCCTCGTTATCTACCCATGTTTCCCAGTCATAGGTGAAAT
>CALCSG010000399.1 GCA_937894085.1 uncultured Gammaproteobacteria bacterium
GGATTTACCTGAGCATCTAAATGAGGGCATGTCGATCCAGGTCGTTAACACACATGTTCAGAGCAAAACAACAAAACCACCTGCGCGTTTTACCAGTGGCACCCTGATTGCCGCCATGAAAAATGCAGGTCGCTTGATTGAGAATCTGGAATTACGAAAAGTATTAAAAGAGACCTCCGGTATCGGCACTGAGGCGACCCGTGCCAGCATCATCGATACCTTAATAGAGCGTACTTACCTTAAAAAATCGAGTAAGTTTTTAATCAGCACCGATTTTGGACGCACATTGATTGCACTGGTGCCGGACGTGCTTAAAGATCCGGGTACTACCGCATTATGGGAGCAGGTTCTGGATGACATTGCTAATGATAAAGTAACCCTGGAATCGTTTATGGATAAACAGAAAATTTTCATTGGCCAGATGATTGATTATCTACGACAACAATACATTGACATAAATTATAACCAGCCACAACACCCCTGCCCTGGCTGCGGTAAACCGCTTAATAAAATCACCACCAAGGGCAAAAAGAAAAACTCATTCTGGGGCTGTACCGATTATCCAAATTGCAATGAAACCTTACCGGATAATAATGGAAAGCCGGGGTCTAAGGTGGCTGAAAAAAAATCGCCTATGAAACAACTGGTGATCGGTCAACCCTGTCCATTATGTTCGACGGGTAATTTGTCTTTGAAAACCATTAAGACCGGAAAAAATTTAGGAAAGGTGTTCATTGGCTGCGATAATTACCCGAAATGCAATGCCTTTTCCTGGAATAATTAGCCCGTGCCATTTCATTCTATTAAAGGAGCCAAAGTGAAATTCAACCAATTTTAGATATTATATTTGACTTATCAAAAAATTAGTCAATAATTATATTATTACTCCCCGCTTGAGGTTATCAAGCACCCTTGTTCACTTTTGTTTTTTTGTGAACGCCCTTCGTATCTTTTGGACCTTTAAGATACAGCATCATTTCGATGCGGTCCGTTTCATCAACCCATCGGGGGTATCTATCCCGACTGGGACTCATAGATTCTCCGATTTTCTTTAATGTACTGAAGGAGAAATCTATCATGTCAGATCAATATTATGACTTAACCACTACCGGCGTTGCCTACGTCAATCGTTTCCGCAAGGTTAAACCTGAACAGGGCAATCCCTATTACTCGGTTACTCTGGCCGCAATGCGAGGTAAAGCGAATAATGAAGGTCATATTCAAAAAACCTACATTGATTGCAATGTCCTTGGCAATGCGGTTGAAATGATTCAGCAACTTGAATCATTTTTTAAAGACGGCGCAGAACCCAAAGTAATGATCAAGTTTGTTGTAGGCGATCTTGAACAACGCGCATTTGTGTATAAATCGGGTGACCGTAAAGGCCATACAGGCTCTTCGCTCAAGGGCCGCTTGTTTGATATCAAGTGGTACAAAGTGAACGGTGATACGACGGTTTATTCTGCTGCAGAAACTGAGCGACATCAACAGGCTAACGACGCTGACGACCATTCAGAAGACGAAGAAAAATCTGAAGCTGAAGATAAGCCGTCTACACCCTCACTTCCACAAGAAGTGAAATTAGTCAGCGATGATCCTTATTATGAGGAGCGTGAAAATCAGCTCATCGAACAAGGTTATGCCTATCAGGGTGCTTCAATGTGGCGCTTAACCGCTTAACTACGTCAGACTAACCACTCAATCAGACCTCTAAATTTTAGGGGTCTATTAATTCAACAGAATTACTCCCCGCTAGAGGTTATCTAGTACCCTTGTTCACTTTTGTGAACGCCCTTTGATACTTTGAGTCAATTTAGTATCAGCACAAAACATCGTGTGACTCTTTTCCTTAACCCATTCGGGATTAATCCCCTGAATGATATTCCAGAGGATTAATTCCCGAATTTTCCCTGGAGCATCATCATGAATGAGCAATACCTTTTTCTTGCTAGCACGCTTTGTAATATTGAAGTTATTGAACTGGAACCTGAAATCATTGTGATTGAAGGCATTAAGGACGTTGATCAATTTTTAGATTGATATTCTTTAATTGATATTTTTATTTACTTCGAATTTAAGTGCAGATTTCTTGCACTTTTATTCACCCATTTTAATGATAAGGTGAATTTATATTCCCGTCTTAGCATAAACAGTATTCACCCCTCTCCACCTGGGACAAAGTGGAACCTTGCTAACCCTGTTAGCGCCCTATCGTTTTATGGCTTCAAATCGATATTCAGACCTGAGAAATCTGATGAGCCATTGCATGATGGACCCTGGTAAGTCTTACAGTTGCAGGTTGTTCTTCCTTCTTCACCCTGCTCTGTAGATACATGCGTTAATAATTCCGTAGTGATCGGAATTTCCTTCATATCGAGCCAGACCTTGTTTGGCTCTTTTCCTCCCCAACTTCGTTCTCTACACACAGGTAGTAATGGACGAGCTTTCACAAAATGATTGCCCTTATTATTTTGTGAAGGCTCGTTCTTCGTTTAACGCTACCAGATGCCCTTACTCTGGTAAAACGAAGTTGGCCCCTTTGTGCGGATCAATCTGCGCCCCGTTTATTTGAATCATTTATCCCGTTACCCATGATTCCAGTGTCGATACACTTTACCTGGCGGCGAAGTCACTATAACTCTGATGGGATGTCACTATATATTTTTTGAAACGATTTTTAACGTTGATCGTTTATTACCTTACCTCAATTGTTTACTCACATCCCATGATCTGCGCTGTAAAAGCGGTTCACAGATCATGGATTATCCAAATACCCGCAGCGGTTCATCCCTGAAAAACCTATCCGAAATTAATGTTCCCAAAGCAATAAATGTTTTCTCATTGTTGTAAAAGCCCTTCGGGGTAAAAATATTAACCATGAAATATTATTGCCTATTTGCTCCCCTACTTTGTTTGATTACAACACAGACAAATGCCGCTCAAGATATGAGTGGTGTGAGCCAGTATATCTATGGCGACTGTATCTTAAGCGCAGGCAATCATTATCAAATAAGTCCTGATTTAATCACCGCCATTATTAAAACGGAAAGTAATCACCAGCCTGATGCTATCAACATTAATACCAGTGGCAGCGAAGATGTTGGATTGATGCAAATTAATTCAGAGTGGCTACCCAGAATTCAAAAGCTCGGTTACGACCGAAGCCGTTTATTTGATCCATGCACGAACATTACGGTCGGCACCTGGATACTGGCTCAGGAAGTACAGCGATTCGGCTATTCATGGAACGCCGTAGGCGCTTATAACGCAGGCCCATCAAAGGACAAGGCGCTCAGGAGGGCAAGTTATGCGAACCGTGTCTATAACAACCTGCCTCATTAGTTTTTGGCTCATAACCGGCTGCTCCGGACAGCGTTTTTTTATACCGATAGTAGACGATAGAGGATTGCCTAGCCTGCACGCTCAATCATCTCGACACGTTATTCAGGTAGCGGCTAATTTTGATAACACAACACAGCGAGACCATCCTTATTTTGTGGTATGTGAAGCCGATGACTGCCCTGCCATTACACCTAAAACACTATTAAGTTACACCGCTAGTAAAGCTGAATCACCCAGGATAAATACCACTTACCTGAAAAAAGAAACGACTCTTCTGGAACAATTCCTTGTCCATTTTGAGTACGCCAGTGCCGAACTATCGAACACCTACCAATCGTTATTAAAGTCCTTTGTGGACAATTACCCCCATCAACAG
>CALCSG010000400.1 GCA_937894085.1 uncultured Gammaproteobacteria bacterium
GTGGAGTGAATCTGGCGGATGTGATCCAGATGAAGTTTGATGACAATGGCACTGGCGAAGCAGCTACGATCTTTATTGATAACATCTACTTCTTTAATTCAGTTCTATAACCCAAAAATGGAACGAGGTTAGTTAAAAGACAGGAAATATCATGGTTCAAAAATCGGGGTGATTGCACAGTACCCCGGTTAGGGGATCAGCTCAATGTTACCTTCAAAAAGAGTACTGTGCTCTTCAGTGAAGATTTCACTTAAGAAGATGCCAATATTAATAATTATTATGAGGATCAGGTGATGGGTGTAGATGAAATAGCTGAAAATTCAAGCGTTTCCATGTCAAGGTCTATGCATTCAGATCTGGCTGCAACAAAGCATTTCGAGACTGCACCAGAAGATCGAATTTCCATCGCGCATAAAATTATTTATGGCTTTGGAGCGTTTGTTAATAACCTGCTCGCGGCTGCCATAGGCGGTATGGTGATCGTGCTGAACCTCGGTCTCGGCATGAATCCCGCCCTGGTCGGTTTGCTTGGTGCTTTGCCCCGTTTAACCGATGCGCTCACTGACCCCTTAATGGGATATATTTCTGATAATACACATTCACGCTGGGGACGACGCAGGCCTTATATTTTTATCGGGGCCATTTCTGCCGGGATTATTTTTGCCCTGTTATGGCAGTTGCCGCTGGGTAAGTCTGATAATTATTACTTCTGGTATTTTCTGATCGGCTCCTTAATTTTTTACCTGGCTTATACCGTCTTCGCGACACCCTGGGTAGCACTAGGTTATGAGCTAACGCCCGACTACCACGAGCGTACCCGACTGATGGGTGTGCAAAACTTTATGGGTCAACTGGCCTATATGGTGGCCCCGTGGTTTTTGTTGATAATGCAGGCATCCATGTTTAGCGATATGGTCGAAGGTGCTTCCTACCTGGCTATTGCGGTTGGTGCGCTGGCCATAGGTGTTGGAATCTTACCCGCCATCTTTTTGCGCGAACGATTCTCCCATCCAGAACCTACAGAAGAGCAGATTGCGGCTAAGCTGCAAAAAATATCCATGTGGGAAGTCGTTAAGAAAAATATGGAGGAATTTTTTGCCGGTTTTATCGCCACTCTTAAAGTGAAGCCCTTTCTTAAACTTTGTGCGGCTACATTCCTGGTTTTTAATGGTTTCATGCTGATTTCATCGTTCCAGTTTTATGTCATTATCTACTACGTGTTTGGTGGTGATACTGAACTCGGTGCGGAGTATGCCGGCTGGTCCGGTACGGTGGGAGCCATTTCTACTTTTGCTGTCATTTTCCTGGTGACCTGGTTATCGACCAAACTGGGTAAACGTCGTACATTTTTTCTGGCCATGGTTGTATCTATGGTGGGTTATGGCTTGAAGTGGTTCTGTTACAATCCAGACTATCCCTTATTATTATTACTACCTGCGCCTTTCATGGCTTTTGGTCTGGGCGCGTTGTTTACTTTAATGGGATCAATGATCGCCGATGTGTGTGATTTAGATGAGCTGGAAACTAATCAACGTCGGGAAGGAATGTTCGGTTCCATCTACTGGTGGGTGGTTAAACTTGGCATGGCGCTCGCGCTTGCAGCTGGAGGATTCCTGCTTAATGCGACCGGTTTTGATGTCGATTTAAATGGTAACCAGACTGAGCAGACTATATTCCTGATGCGACTGTTTGACGTGGGTGTACCCATACTCACTTCGGCACTAGCAATCTGGGCGGTAGCTACTTATCCGATTACCGAGCAAAAGGCGCATGATGTCAGGAAGCAGCTTGAAGCACGTAGAGGTGCGGCATCAGCCAGTTAATAAGTTATAACATTTGGTGTAACTGATTCATTATGGCGACTATATTCAAGTCAGAAGATATTAACTATTTCCTGACTAGGTCACAGGAAGTCCTGTTAACTTCGGAACAGGGTGATAAGTTAGCAAGTAAACAGAATGTAGTCTTCAAAAGAGGTGAGGCTAAGGGTAATGTCATATCTGTCCGACCGGATATAGTTAAGCAGACTCTGCTCGGTATTGGTACATCATTTACAGAATCTTCTGCATTTGTGCTGGCTCATCTAAATGAGCCAGATCGATCAAAAGTCATGCATCAAATATTTTCTGATAGCGGGGCTAATTTTTCAATGGCCAGAACGCCTGTCGGCGCCTGTGATTTCTGTGTTGAGGGTCAATATTCCTATGATGACGTTAAGGGTGACGCGCAACTATTACATTTCAGTATTGCAAATGATCAGGATGGATTTGATACAGAAAAATATCCTGGTATCAGAGATAAAAATTTTGATTTATTACCGATGATTCAGCAGGCCCTGGATATTAAATCAGGGCAGAAGGATTCGGAGTTAAAAATTATTGCATCGGCGTGGACTGCTCCGGCATGGATGAAGGATATCGAAGACTGGTATCAACCAGGACGAGCAGAAAATAATTTTAATGGTAGTGGCGGTGTGCTTAAACCACAGTACCAGAAGACTTATGCCGATTACCTTATCAGGTACTTAAGCGCCTATCGACAGCAGGGTGTAGATATCTGGGGTATCACTCCGGTTAATGAGCCCCTGGGTAATAATGGGCAATGGGAAAGCATGCATTTTACAGCCGAATCTCAAAATTTATTTATTAAAAATTGTTTGGGGCCAAAGTTACAACAAAGCAATAATGAATCGGTCAGGTTACTTGTATTTGATCATAGTCGTGATCAACTGGAACAATGGGCGGATGTCATTTATACAGATAATGATACTGCCAGCTACGTTAGTGGTGCCGCAGTGCACTGGTATGAGAGTAGCTATAAAGTATTCGAGGAAGTCTTCGACCGGGTGCATGACAAATATCCTGATTTCTCGATTATCCATACGGAAGGATGCATTGATGACCTAGGTAATGATGCCCCGAATGGGGTTCTGGATCCACAGGGATTTAAGGAGTCCAACTGGTTCGATAATGATTCCTTCTGGTGGAATGATAATGCAAGTGACTGGGGTTATAGCGTTACCTGGCCGGGTGTTAATGTGGATGATCATCCTATGTATACGCCGGTGCACCGTTATGCACGAAATATTATTGTGAGCTTAAATCACTGGGTTACAGGCTGGATTGACTGGAACATCGTGCTGGATCAAAGAGGTGACCCTAATCATGTGGGCAATTATTGTGGAGCGCCGATCATGATTGATGTATCCACAGATTATGTTTATTACACACCTGTTTTTTATGTACTGGCACAATTAAGCCGGACTATCAGGCCGGGAGATAAGGCGGTTGAGACGGAAACCTTTTTACTGCTGGAGGCGCAAAATGTGATTTTTACCTGTGCCACGATAAATACCGATAACTTGTTAACTGTTCAGGTATTGAATACTTCAAAAAAGGCTGTTGATTATATGCTACAGGTAGGCCAGCATTATGCTGCTGTTACAATCATCGCGAATTCATTACAAACTATACGAATTCAAATGCCCACCCCGGGATAGTTAAAGACTATATGTGCTATAGAGCTATAACTTTAATTATTGATCATATTAATTCAATAAAATCCATAAAGTTAAATAATTTTCTACTATTTCAACATTAAAATATTACTTCTTAAGTTGACAAGGTCTTAATATTTATGCAAACTGCTATATAGCATAAAGAGCCTGCTGTAGATTATCTGAATTTATGGCTGGTTATCGAATATTGCAGCAGGCTTATTAAAACTATTTGTAAACGAGTAGCTAAAAATGTCTTTGATGAACATCAAAATAAATAATGAATCCCGCTCTGTTTCGTTGGGTTTCAATAGTGTTGCGAGCTATGACGTTATTGATCAGTACATATCTCAAAACCTGTCTATATTAAATTTTTTCGTTGGGCGGATTCAACTCTGAAGTGCAACGCAGTTAATTCCAGATCTAGCGAACGA
>CALCSG010000401.1 GCA_937894085.1 uncultured Gammaproteobacteria bacterium
GATATGCCATTAGAAGACCTGATGAAAGAATTGATACCTGACTCTTCAGCAAGAGAGGTCTACGGTTCTCTGACAGGCGTTAAATTAGAAGATGATTATTAATTACAACACATATTAAAAAGAGGATTTAGACATGTCTGATAGTATCCATGACAAATTAAAGCGTGTAAGGAAACCCCGTGTTCACATAACTTATGATGTCGATACGAATGGTGCGGTACAGGAAAAAGAGTTACCTTTTGTAATGGGTGTGATGGGCGACTACTCTGGTGATAATGCTGCGAATAAAAAAGCCCTGAAAGACCGCAAATTTTCTCAGGTTGATCGCGATAATTTCAATGAAGTCATGAATAACATTTCTCCGGAAGTTAACATGAAAGTTGAAAATACTATGCAGGCTGACGGCAGCGAAATGAGTGTCAATTTAAATTTTAAAAATATGGAAGACTTTGAGCCTCAAAACATCGTGGAAAAAGTAGATCCATTGAAAAAGCTTATGGATACGCGTAATAAATTACGTGATCTGTTAACTAAAGCAGACCGTTCAGAAGATCTTGAAAATCTGCTTGAAGAAGTATTAAGCAGCACTGACGCACTTGCTGCTTTACAGGGTGAACTTGGGTCAGATGAAGAAAAAAAGGGTGACGAATAATGAGTGATACAGAACAACAGTCAGAAGCGCAGGCCGCAGAAGCGCAAGAAGAAGTCAGTTTTCTTGAACAGGCTATTTCAGCCACCAAGCAAACATCAAGGGACGAGACTGAAGCTTTACTGAAAACACTTACCGATGAAGCCATGTCTGGCACGGTTAAGTGGGACAAGAATCTGACTATAACCATTAATAACGCGATTTCGGCAATTGACAAGATCATGTCAAAGCAGTTATCGGCCATTATGCAAAATGAAAAATTCCAGAAACTGGAAGGTTCATGGCGCGGCCTTAATCATCTGGTCATGAACTCTGAAACCAGCACCGGTTTAAAAATCCGGATGCTGAATATCAATAAAAAAGAGTTAACCAAAGATCTGGAAAAAGCGGTTGAATTTGATCAAAGCCAGATTTTCAAGAAAATTTATGAAAGTGAATTCGGCACTGCAGGTGGTGAACCTTATGCTGCATTAATTGGTGACTATGAATTTTCAGCTCATCCTGATGACCTCAACATGTTAACCAGCATGTCAAATGTTGCAGCTGCAGGTTTCTGCCCTTTCATCTCTGCAGCCGATCCTAAAATGTTCGGTTTCGACAGTTTTACAGAACTCTCCAAGCCTCGTGATCTGGAAAAAATATTTGACTCTGCTGAATATGCAAAATGGCGTAGTTTTCGCGACAGCAAAGACTCCATGTTTGTCACTTTAACCATGCCCAGAGTTTTAGCACGACTGCCTTACGGAGAAGCCACTAAACCGGTAGAAGCCTTTAATTTCGAAGAGGCAAGGCTCGATAATGGCGGCCGTCAGCTGGAAAGCGAACATGACGAATACTGCTGGATGAATGCGGCTTATGCCATGGGTACGACATTAACCCAGTCCTATGCCGAATATGGCTGGTGTACCAGTATTCGCGGCGCTGAAGGTGGTGGTAAAGTTGAAGGTTTACCCAGTCATACCTTTGTCAGTGATGACGGCGATGTTGATCAGAAATGTCCGACAGAAATCGGCATCACTGACAGACGCGAAGCAGAACTCAGTAAACTGGGCTTTCTACCTTTATGTCACTATAAAAATACCGATTACGCGGTATTTTTCGGCGCTCAGACCACTCAAAAGCCGAAGAAGTATGATGATCCGGCTGCCTCTGCAAATGCCGAAATTTCTGCACGCCTTCCATATATTATGGCCACTTCACGCATTGCCCATTTCTTAAAAGTAATGGCACGTGACAAAATTGGTTCATTCATGGAAGTCAGTGATGCAGAAGAATGGCTTAACCGCTGGATTGCCAAATATGTTAACGGCAGCCCCGGTGCCAGTGCCGAAATGAAGGCCAGGTTTCCTTTGGCAGAAGCCAATATCGAGGTTAAAGAAGTACCTGGACAGCCCGGTGTTTATAGCGCTGTGGCCTGGATGCGTCCATGGCTACAAATGGAAGAGTTGAGTGCATCTATGCGTATGGTAGCCAGCATTCCGAAAGCAGGATAAATGTTTTAGTCATAAGGATTTAAAGAAACCGTATCTGCCACAGCATGCGGTTTCTTTATTCTCATAAAATAACTACTGATACTGCTAATTAAATGGCCAGTGATAGACTCACAGACAGCAACACCAGTATTAACAGTCTTTGTTCAAGGCCTGCTTATATCACCAGCATTTCTCAATTTCTGAATGAATCCGATACCATAAGTGCTCTCGCTTTCTGGCTTAAAGAGTTTACCGATACCTCTATCCTTAAAGCTCCTGAGGATATTATAGATAGTATTAACCGCTCAATCGGTGAAATAGATCATCTGATCAATGATCAGGTGAACGCGATTATTCATCAGAAAAAATTCCAGACATTAGAAGCTTCCTGGCGTGGATTGTGGTATCTGGCTGTACAGGCAGACGGCACTAAAAATATAAAGATAAAATTACTGGATATTAACTGGGCCGAAGTCACCCGGGATATATCCCGATCTTTAGAATTCGATCAGAGTCAGTTATTCAGGAAAATTTACAATGAAGAATATGGTTCCCCCGGTGGAGAACCCTATGGCGTACTGATTGGTGACTATGAAATAAGTCATAAAACATCCAGCAATCATATCTATGACGATATCTCAACTCTGGATGGCATGTCACAAATTGCCGCTGCGGCATTTGCACCATTTATTTGCTCAGCATCTCCCGAACTTTTCGGCCTCGATGATTACTCGACATTAGGTCACCCCCTTAACTTACATAGTATTTTTGCTCAAAAAGAGTATATAAAGTGGCGTTCATTTAGAGCCAAACATGATTCGCAGTTTGTCGGATTAACCTTGCCACATATTCTCATGCGACTGCCATATCGAAAAACTCCCGGTAGTTATAAAGGTTTATTCTTTTACGAGCAATGCAAAACTGAAGGACGTGAAAATTATTGCTGGGGCAATGCGGCTTATGCTTTTGCTGCAGTGATGATTCGGGAATTTGCCAACGTAGGCTGGTTTGGTCATATTAGAGGTGTGCCGCGAAATGAAATTGGTGGCGGTTTACTGACAAACCTGCCTTGCGATAATTTCGAAACAGAGGCGCAGGACATTGCTATAAAACCGGTGACTGATGTCATCATTACCGATATCAAGGAGCGCGAATTAAGCGATCTCGGGCTGGTACCACTTTGCCAGTGTTATGACACTCCATTCGCTGCGTTCTACGGTAATCAATCAGTACACAAACCTGCCCGTCAGGCTAATAGAGAAAGCGAAGTTAATGCGCGTCTATCGGCCATGTTACAACATGTATTATGCGGTTCACGAGTAGCACATTATATAAAGGTGATGATACGTGACAAGGTGGGAACCTTTATTACTGCAGAAGAATGTGAAGATTTTTTACGCGACTGGTTATTTAAATATACGACCGGACGTGAAGACCTGGAATGGGAAGAGCAGGCAAGATATCCTCTGCGAGAAGCTGCCGTTGAGGTGAAGGAACATCCGACCAAAAAAGGACAGTTCATGTGCGTTATTCAACTTCGCCCTCATTACCAGTTAGACCACATGGTGTCAGAACTTGAATTGAAAACTGAATTAGCTCAATCGGCCTGAAGGATTCCTGATTAATCATGTCTCGCATCGATAAAAAGAAAAAACTTCGGCCTTCAATACTGGACAGGTTGATGGATAATGATCCAGGAAAGTCTTTAGAAATTGACATTGATCAGCACCAGAAATTAAAACAACTGCGTCAAAGTGTACGACGTGATCTGGAAAATTTATTGAATACCCGATTCCGCATGATTGAACCGGACAAGAGTTTTCTGGAAATAAAAAAATCTATATTAAATTATGGATTGCCGGATCTGGCCACAGTAAATATTTCTGACAAAATTAAACGTAAGGAATTCATTCAACACCTGGAGTCTATTTTAATCGAATTTGAACCTCGATTTAAATCGATCAAAATCAGTTACCTGGAGAATTCAGACGCTCTTGATCGCACCTTAAGATTTAGAATAGATGCCGTACTGTATGCTGATCCATCACCGGAAGTCGTCGTATTTGACTCCATACTGGAACCCGTAACACGAACTGTCAATGTAGAAGAGACTGGCCATGGCTGACGAATTACTGCCTTATTTTGAAAAAGAACTCGCGTTCATCCGGCAAATGGGAGCAGAGTTTGCCAGTGAACATCCAAAAATTGCAGGACGACTGGGGATCAATGCTGAAACTATAGAAGACCCTCATGTATCCAGACTTATTGAAGGTTTTGCCTATTTAAATGCGCGAATACAACATAAACTCGATGATGATTTCCCTGAGCTTAGTGATGCATTATTAGAAGTTTTATTTCCTCATTACCAGCGCCCTATCCCTTCCATGAGTATCGTGCAATTTGTAGCCGATAACGAAAAACTGGATGCGACTTATAAATTAGCAAAAAATACTTTACTGGAGACAGAGCAATTCGGTGGAGAAACCTGCCAGTTTAATACAATTTATGAAACCCAATTGCATCCTTTTAAACTAACATCGGCCAGCTTACTAGGTCGACCTTTCACTACACCCGGATCAGGCAGTCAAAAAGGTGCTGGAGGTGTATTAAAACTTTCATTTAAAACTTTTAGCAGTGAGATCAACTTTGCAGACATCAAGCCTGAAACAATCCGTCTCTATCTGAAAGGCCAGCCTCAGCATATCAATCCTCTATATGAATTACTGTTAAATAATTGTCAGGCTGTGATCATGGTAAAATCCGACAGTGACAGTCAACCTGTCAGGCTACCATCCAGTATCATAAAACCTGTAGGGTTTGATATTGACGAAGGTTTATTACCCTATCCTGACTCATCATTTATGGGTTATCGCTTATTAACTGAATACTTCTCTTTTCCCGAGAAGTTCATGTTTATAGATTTGCAGGGTTTTGCCAAATACATACCTCAGGATGCAGAAGATACACTCGAGTTTTATATCTACCTGGAAGAGACCGATGTCGAGCTTGAACACAATATTTCTACCCATACTTTTCAATTGGGTTGCACACCTGCCGTTAATCTATTCAGGCAAAGAACTGATCCTATCAAGCTTGACCATAAGGTTAGCCAATATCAAATAGTGCCAGATGCACGTCGGCCTGCCGGTTACGAAGTATATTCAGTTAATAAAGTCACCGCCTCAACATCGTCTGGTCACAAAGAAGAATATATACCCCTATATGGCACAAACCATGAAAAGCAGGACAGTGAAAATCATGCTTACTGGTTTACTCAACGTCAAAATTCAAAAATGGGAGCCTATTTACGAGACGATGGGACGGATGTCTTTCTGAGCCTGGTTGACTTATATTTCAATCCGAATATACCCGATGACAGGACTCTCACCCTGGAAACGACCTGCAGTAACCGTGACCAGCCAGCCAAACTACCTTTTTCTTCTGACCAGCCCCGATTACAATGTGTTGATAGCGCACCTCCCTGTAAAAAAATCAGTTGCCTTACACAGCCCACTGTTACAGTTAGAGCGTCTATGAGAAACAATGCTCGCTGGCGATTGATATCGCATTTAAGCCTGAATCATTTATCCTTAACCGGTGGAAATGATGCCACTAAAGCTTTAAAAGAAATATTACGTCTGTATGACTTCAAAGATTCTTCTATCAATCGGGCTCAGATTGAATCTATTTCTCAGGTCAGTACCAGGCCGATAACAGCACCACTGTCCATCGATGGGCGAGCAACTTTATGCCGCGGCATAGAAATTGAAATTGAACTTAATAACAGTCAGCTGTCTGGTAACAGCAGTTACCTGTTCGCAACGATATTGGAGCATTTTTTTGCACTCTATAGTTCAATCAATTCTTTTACGCGAGTTCTTGTTAAATTAAAAAATAAAGAGGGATACCTTAAAAAATGTCCACCAAGGGCTGGCGAAAAAATACTTCTGTAACCAGAAGACTAATTGAATCTCCTTTTGAGTTTCAGTTTCTGCAGGCTGTACGTTTGCTGGAACGTTCAGCAGTGTTTGAAAAGGAAACCTCTCAATCCAATATAAATAGTAATCCAGTGGCCAGGTTTGTACCACCTACCAGTGAAATCATACGCTTTAAGACGAATCAATCGCTAGCCTTTCATTCCGCTGAAGTACAACATATTCAACGCCTGAATAAAAAAAATGATAAAGATCAATGGCTAATGACACTCAATATCATGGGCTTAACAGGCTCCATGGGCGTATTACCTTTTCACTACACAGAACTGATTCTTAAGCGACAAAAATTAAAAGATGAAACACTGGAAAAGTTTTTTGATTTATTTAATCACCGCACTCTATCACTGTTTTACCAGGCTTCAGTCAAATATAACTTACCATTGCAATATGAGCGAAACAGGTTATTAAAAAGCCGCTATCAGGCGAGAGATATCCAGACGCAAAGCCTGTTGTCTTTAATAGGAATGGGAACAGAAGGGCTAGCAGAACGACTCTATACAAAAGATGAGTCATTAATCAGATACAGCGGGTTATTCACCCAGAAAGTCAGGAATGCCAGTAATTTGAAGCAGATATTACATTCTCACTTTGCTATTCCGGTAGAAATTGATCAATTTGTAGGTCAATGGGAAGATTTAATAGATGATGTTCGCACAAGGCTACCTGACAAAATGAATCCCGCTGGCTGCAATGCCTGTCTGGGTCGCACTGTCATGCTAGGAAAAAAGGGCTGGTTTGCTCAGGGTAAAATTAGCATAATACTGGGGCCATTGGACACCCAGCAGTTAACCAGGTTTGCACCGGGCACGCGGGCATTAAAAGCGCTGAATGAACTTGTAAGGCTGTATGTCGGTATGGAAAATGATTATGAATTCATCATAAGAATTAGAAAATGTGACATACCGGATAAGATCCAGCTAAAAAGAAAAAATCCACCAATAATAGGATGGAATACCTGGCTATCAAGCAAACCGGCAGTTAAATCTGATACTACAAAAACAGTAGATATTTCTGTCTCTGCAAGCCGCTTAAACTAAAAACTAACTAAAATAAATTTTTAGCCTGAAAAAATAAATCAATAACCAGAAAACCAAAGAGAGTAACTATGATTACAATTGACCTAAAATCACTGGTAGGCAAACTCAACGAATCCTGTAGAACTGCAATGGAGGGTGCTGCAGGTTTATGCCTTGCCAGGACCCATTATAACGTTGAAATCGAACACTGGATGTTAAAGTTACTGGAATTACCTGATAGTGATATTGCTGCTCTTCTGGAAAAATTTGAAATCAACCTGGGGAAGCTTACCGCTGATTTAAATCGCGAACTGGATCGTATCAAATCGGGCAATACCCGAGCTCCGGCACTTTCTCCCAACGTGGTCGACTTATCTAAAAATGCCTGGATGCTGGCATCTGTAGAATACAATCATCCGCAAGCTACATCTGCACATATACTGGCCGCACTATTACTGGATGACAATTTGCGCCGATCCACCGAAATATCATCGGGTGAACTTAAAAAAATTGCTCCCGAATCATTACGCGCCGTGTTACCCAGTATTGTTGGCAGTACCAGTGAATCTGTAAGCGCGGGTATTGGCGATACATCTTCATCAGATGGCTCTACACCAGTTGGACCAACCAGCACTCCTTCACTTGATAAATTTACCGTTAACCTCACAAAAGATGCTAAAAATGGAAAAATTGACCCTGTTCTGGGACGCGATGAAGAAGTCAGACAAATCATCGATATTTTGATTCGACGCCGCCAGAACAACCCTATTTTAACTGGAGAAGCGGGCGTGGGTAAAACCGCAGTAGCCGAAGGATTCGCATTACGCATCGCATCCGGTGATGTGCCTGACCCGTTAAAAGGCGTAGTTGTTCGCAGCCTGGATCTGGGTTTACTGCAGGCGGGTGCAAGCGTCAAAGGTGAATTTGAAAATCGATTAAAATCGGTGATCGCTGAAGTTAAAGCATCTCCGGAACCAATTATCATGTTTATCGATGAAGCCCATACTTTAATCGGTGCCGGTGGTAAGGAAGGTCAGGGAGATGCCGCTAATTTATTAAAACCCGCTTTGGCAAGAGGCGAGCTGCGTACCATTGCAGCAACTACCTGGGCAGAATATAAAAAATATTTTGAACGTGATCCCGCCCTCACCCGTCGATTCCAGGTCGTGAAAATCGAAGAACCCGGAATCAAAAACGCCATCGATATGATGCGCTCTATATCAGTCATGCTGGCAAACCATCATCGTGTTCGCATCATGGACGAAGCCATTGTCGATTCCGTTAAATTATCAAGCCGCTATATTACGGCTCGACAGTTACCGGACAAGTCTGTCAGCCTGCTCGATACTGCCTGCGCCAGAGTTTCATTGAGCCAGAGTTCAACGCCTGCATCCGTAGAAAACACTCAGCGAAGAATCACCCAGTGTGAAACAAACATTACTTCACTCGAACGCGAAAATGCCACCCTGGGAAATTGTGATGAACGCATAGCCGAATTAACTGCAGAAAAAACAGAGCTCGAATCTGTGCTCATAACTCAAACAGAACAATGGCATAAGGAACAGCTAAAGGTAAAAGAAATCCATCAGTTGCAGGGTAAAATAGAAGATGATTTTCACGCCCAGAAATTGACCGTAGAAGAAGCCAAAGAAGAAGATGCACCTAAAAAGCTGGATGATTCAGAGCGTAAATCCATAAAAGAAGAGTTGCATAAACTGATGCAGGAACTAACTCAGTTACAGGGTGAAGACCCCATGATTCAGGTAAATGTCGACAGCCAGTCAATTGCTGAAGTAGTTGCCAACTGGACTGGAATCCCTGTTGGAAAAATGGTTTCTGATGAAATTCACGCCGTTCTAGATCTGAAGAACGTACTCGGACAACGCGTTATAGGGCAACAACATGCCCTGGAAGCTATCGCGCAGGCTATTCGCACATCACGCGCCGGGCTAACAGACCCGCGGAAACCAATCGGTGTATTTTTCATGGTCGGATCCAGTGGTGTCGGTAAAACGGAAACAGCTCTGGCGCTCGCCGACCTGTTATATGGCGGTGAGCAAAATATCACCACCATAAACATGTCAGAATTTAAGGAAGAACATAAAGTTTCGATGCTGCTCGGTTCACCCCCGGGATATGTTGGATACGGTGAAGGAGGCGTATTAACCGAGGCGGTACGCCGTAAACCCTATAGTGTCATATTGCTGGATGAAATGGAAAAAGCGCATCCGGGAGTACAGGATATTTTTTACAACCTGTTCGATAAAGGAACCATACGGGATGGCGAAGGCAGGGATATCGATTTCCGTAACACTATCATTATTATGACCTCTAATGCTGGCGAAGAGCATATACGAGCCATGTGTGCTGCAGGAGAAGAGTTGCCGTCACCAGATGTATTAATGGATAACTTTCGGCCTCAGTTGCTGAAATACTTTAAACCGGCATTCCTCGGTAGAACAACAGTCATACCTTATTACCCGCTCAGCGATGAAGATTTAATGAAGATCTGCAAAATCAATATGAACCGGATCGATAAACGCATTAAAGAACATTACGGTGCTGAATTTAGCTATGACGAAGATCTGATTCTGCATATTGTGGCACGCAGTCAGGAAGTCGATACCGGCGCCAGAAATATCGAAAACATTTTGACTCGCACCATGCTGCCGGAAATGGCTTCAGAGTGTTTATCCAGAATGGCTAATAACGAGGAAATCTCTAAAATTCATGTCACAGTCGATGAAGAGGGAAAATTAGGTTACCAGATAAGCTAGATCCTGTCAGGCTTTTGATCAGCACCGGCACAATTGATAACAGGTGCTGATCAATATGGCCGATCCATACACAGAACAATATCTGTAAATACGATTTTTTGTCAGCCTCTTTTTAAAATCATATTTATCCGGAATTTGGATCAATTTTATTGTTGATTTAATACAACGAAATTTTGTCCGTAATCAGAATTTATTTTATCCATCATAAAAACAGAAGTTTACTACTTTAAGTATTAAAATTTGAAATTATAGCCATGAACAACTCTACTAATTGTCAACCACCTGGCAAATAACTACCCCTCCCAATTTGGATATTCAGCAGGTATTATTTAAATAAAACCTGACTTAAAATAGCTGAAAAATACCTATTCCCGAGTATTTAAGCTTTATATACAAAAAACATACCGAAAAAATTATCATTGTTGATCTGTAGTATTGCAAAGCAAGCTTATTCGTATAAATTATTATATATCACGTCTTTTCAGAACCATCAAAGAGTTTCCTGAAGTGATATTAGAAAATATAAGTTATTTGATACCTCGGTTATAAAAAACAGAACTGAGGAAATCAACTTTTTAAAACATTGCACAAAACATCAAATCCTTCAGGAGAACACTATGAATAATATCGCATTACTGAATGACAATAGCTTTATAACGCCTGACGTCCAGCATTCGTTACAGTTAAATACTCATTTTGATAGTAAGTACAAAGTAAGCTGGTGTCACATGAATGGATTCCCAAGACCCTGTTTTACCTCCACTCTTTTAGACAATTTTAAAGATTACACGAAAACCATAAAACAGGAGATGAAAGCCAGCAACGGACAGAAATATGACTTCATCGTTGTTGCTTCAGATATTAAAGGAATTTTCAACCTGGGTGGTGACCTGAACCTGTTTAAAAATAGTATTGAAAATTCAGATAAAGCCGGGTTGCTAGCATACGCAACCAGTTGTATTGATGTGCTATACGAAAATATGAGTCACCTGCAACAGGATTTAACCACTATTTCACTGGTTCAGGGAGATGCTTTGGGTGGTGGTTTTGAAGCTGCTTTAGCCAGCAATTTATTAATTGCAGAAAAGGGTAGCAAAATGGGATTTCCTGAAGTTTTATTTAATCTTTTCCCGGGAATGGGTGCTTACTCTTTCCTGTCACGAAAAATAGGGGGAATAAAAGCTGAAAAAATGATCCTCAGTGGCAAGCTATTTTCAGCTGAAGAACTCTTTGAAATGGGAGTCGTCGATATTCTGGCTGAAAAAGGTGATGGCGAATTAGCAGTATACGATTATATTAAATCGTTTAATCGTCAATCAAACAGCTACCGCGCAATGCGAAAAGTAAAAGATGTCTGTAACCCGGTAACATATAAAGAATTACTTGATATTGTTCATATCTGGGTGGATGCCGCTTTTAATCTAACACCAAGAGATCTTAAAATGATGCATAGACTAATTAATCGACAAAACTCAATTGTTTAGGCATGGCGTTCCTTAGTCTGCCTTATTCGGACTGTTTATAACATCGCTCGATGTAGACTGTTTTAGGGCAGAAACCGTGAGGTTGAATATTTCTTCAACCTCACGGTTTATATTTCTAATTTTATCTGATCCCATATCATAAGGTTTTAACGTCTCCCCTTTTAAACAAATTTCAACTAAAGCAGTGGCCCCAAGCTCGGTTGCGGAACCTTTTAAAGCATGCAGGCTTTCACGATAAGCAGGATAGTCATTATCTTCAAATTCCATGATACGTTTAATATGTTTAGCCCCATCTTTAGCAAACCCTTTAACCAGACGTTGAATAAAAGGTAAACCTTCACCTAAATTTGATAATTCCCTGATAATTTTCTCATCAAACCACGGTGAGGAATGAATATATTCAGATTTTTTCTGTCCGCCTTTCGATGTATTTTTTGAATTTAGTTTCCTTTTACCTTTGAGATGCTTAGTGAGCACAGCCACTTTTTCTAGCAGGATTCTAGAATCAATGGGCTTCGTCAGAAAACTATTGGCGCCTGCGCTTAAACTCTTTTCTCGCGCCTCCGGAGTGGCATCTGCAGTGAGCATAATCACCGGTATGGAGTTTTTTGTATCCATAAAGCGTAATATTTTTACAACTTCAATACCTGATTTCTCTGGCATATTCATGTCCAGAATTAACAGATCTATCTTGTCCAGATCATGTGACAGTATTTCAAGAGCTGCATCACCACTACCGGTTAACCTGACTCTATGCCCGGCATGTTTCAAAATACCTTCAATAACCTGCTGATTAACTGCATTATCTTCTGCTACTAAAATATCTAAAACTTTAACGCTACCCTGTCGAGCATAATGCTCCGCCATTGTTACTATATTAGAATCGGTAAAGTGAACACTCTGTGCTGCATGTATTGAATTAAATAACTGTCTTTTGTCATCTGGAGATTCCAGAGTCGTAATGTAAAACTGATTCACAATGCTGGTTTCAATCATCGAATCTGAAGAATTAATAAGTATCATTGAAACTGATTCGAGGTCTTTTTCCGCTCTGACCATTTGTGCAAACTGTACCGGGTTAACATCTAACATACAGGCCTGGTCAACAATAACAATATCGTACCCCTGATGATCTTCAATTGAATGAACCAAAAGCGAAAAGGCACGTGCAGCTGATCGTACCCAGTCAAACTCTATTGACCAGCCTTTAAGTGACGGTCTGACGATTGAGGCGGATTCTTCACTGGCAAGTAATAATATTTTATCACTGGATAAGTCTTCGTCTTTCTGCGGCATGACTTCGAGAGGTATTTCGAACCAGAAGATTGAACCTTCACCAAGCTCACTTTCAAGTCCTATCTCCCCCCCCCCCCCCCCCC
>CALCSG010000402.1 GCA_937894085.1 uncultured Gammaproteobacteria bacterium
GGCAGGTCAGTGCTCGTTTCAATATCACAGGGCAACACAGAATCACCCTGTCTCAAATTGAAATTGAGCAGACATTTATGGGTAAGCCGGTGGATATAATCGGTCATATCGGTGAATTCTCGTTTATTATTTATTTTACTCACCCCGGCAGGCATGTACCCGCTGAATTTTACCATCCGCCTGATGCGCACTGCGGTATTCTTGCACTATCACTGGAGCCGCTTCCTGCTTTATTTCAGACCGCAAAAAAACAGCAAAAGTCCTATTTGAAAATATTGCATCATTTTCTATGTAATAACCTGCCATCGAAAAACTGGGTCTTTCACCCGCGCTATGCGCAGAGAAAACAACAGGCAATGGATAAACTTCAGCAGCAGGTAGAAGCGATAATTGAGCGCAAAATAAAGCAGCGCGAGGAAATGCAGCAGCAGGCAAAACTTCAGCAGGAAAAGAGGGAGCAGGAAAGACAGCAGAGGGCAAAACGATGGGAAGAAAGACAAAGGTCGAATAAGCTTAACAATCAAACGGAAAAGAAGAGTCCGGAAAGCCGCAGGAAATTGCCGGAAAAATCAAAAAACTATATTCCACAACAATCATCACCCGAAATAAGACCTGTTAAAACTACACCGCTATATCCACCACCCGCCAAAATAAAAGGTTTAAAAATAACACAATCAACAGTACATAAAAGACAGGCGCAGTTTGAATGTGTGCTGTGCAAAACGCGATGGCAGGGCCCTGAACCCAGCGATAGTCCATGCCCGAAATGCAGTACCCACCTGTATCGGAAATTTATTAACTTTGTAGATGAATAAGTTTTAAGTAGGGTGTGCTGTGCGCACAATTGAATTTCAGTACCAACATCAATGGTGCGCAAGGCACATCCTGCCAAATACTAAACAAAAGTAAGCTACTCAGGAGACGACTTTCAGTCGTTAAATTACAACTATGGACTTTCAGTCCATAGTTGTTGAGTTTTGATACATTCCTTAGAAGGGGCTGGCCCCGATTTCGGCCTCGATCTTGGTGATTAATCGATCACGACAATCCGTTATTTTACAGGCAACAGTATGTTTGCAGGTAAGCTGAATATCCTCAATCTCGGAATTTTTGACATGCAGTAAAGAAACCAGGGCGATCTCTTCTTTTTCGCGTAGCGATCCTGCTTTCTGCATTAAGTCCACCGTGTTTCGACCTTCGATAAAACGTTCTCTGGCATAAAAGGCGATATGATCAAAGTCATAACTACCCATACATTCGTTGAATTGGCTGGCCATTCTTTTTCTTAACAAGGTTAAAAATCTGGCAGGATTATAAGATAAAATTGTGCGATTAAACGGACTATGTAGTCGCGGTATGACCTGTGTCATACCGCGTAGGCAGTATGTTTCCATTCAATAGAGCGTACCATCAAAATCTATGTATTTTGCTGATAAGCAAAGTACGGTCAGTTCTAGAAATGCCCCGGCCAGGCATAATTAAATTTTTGGAAGGGCGCGCCGAGCGCACCGAAGCCAAACTGAATATGATGAAAAAATATGAAGAATGAGAATAGTTAACCAGGTTCTGAAGATTTCAGAATTAGAGTGGATAAAATTCGATAAAAGGGTAGCGTCACCTTTAGTCACCTTTAGTCCCCTTTAGAGATGTAGCACGAACTGTACTGTTATGTGTAATGATAACGGAGTTGCGCAATAAATATTGCATCACTCTGGCACTTATAAACAATTCGGTGTTCATCATTTATTCGTCGAGACCGGTAAGCTGAAAGTCCATGCTTTAAATGTTCAGGTTTTCCAATTCCATCATACGCTGAACGTTTAATTTCCCTGATAAGCAGGTTAATTCTTTTTAACATCTTTTTATCAGTTAATTGCCAGTACAGATAATCGTTCCAGGCCTTTGAAGACAAAATTAATTTCATTTTAATAGACTTTTTTCAGTTCCCTGGCCTGATTCAAGTTCTGCAATAGATTCTAATAAATTCCTGGCATTGGCTGGTGAGCGTAGTAAGTAAGTTGTTTCTTCCATGGCTTCGTAGTCTTCGAGAGATATCATAACAACGGGTGGTTCACTTTTACGGGTAATAATGACAGGAGCGTGGTCATTGCATACTTTTTCCATAGTACTGGCGAGGTTTGCTCTAGCGGCGGTATAACTAATGGCATCCATAATAACTCCAAAATGTGCATGTACAGAATAATGTACGTTATGATGCTGCACATAATCATGCAAATACAGCTGATTAAAGTCTGGCTACAGGAAAAATTAACCACTTTCTTTTCAAGCCGATTTGATTTTGCCTGCAATGCAGCTCATGGTTTCGCGTTAGCAGCACTAATGGCTACCCAAAGGGCGAAACGATCAAAGCCATCTGCGGTTTCCAGGATCAGAGAATAAATAGCGAGATCGTCATGCCGGACGCGATCCGGCATCCATCGACCAAATAGCAAATTTTATGATTTTACCACTGACGGTAATTTGAGCACTTTCGTCTTATTTTTAAATGGCATAACTGAATGTAACAACACCCGCCGCGTATCCCGTAAGAACTGCGCACCCTGGCGGGTTACTTGTTTCCGGGGGCTGTAAAAATGAAATATAAAAGCCCCCAACCACTTTTAATGAGCAAATACAGCTTCTTAAATCACGAGGAATGAAAGTTCCTTGTCTTGTAGTGGTCAAACAGGGAAGTGTAATTTTGCGATCGATGAATTTAAAAAACGTCTGAACAACTGGAAAAAAGCGTAACTGCTCAGTGTAAGCTTCTGTACGTGTAAGTTATTGATTATTCAGGACGTTGTGAATACATCCCTGTAAACTCTACTGCAACGTCCTGTTGCAGAAGCCTGAATAATCAACAACTTGCACTCTTTTACAGCAGATTTAAATAAGGTACAAATCCGGTTGTTCTCCAGATGCCATGAAAAGCGTAGCCAAGCCGAATACGAAGGGTATTTTGAAGTGGATGAGCTATTGCTCAGTGAGTTATTGATTTACGTTAGAGAATCAATAGCAAGATCGTCATGCCGGACGCGATCCGGCATCCATCGATCAAATAGCAAATTTTTTGATTTTACCACTGACGATGCCTTGATCTCTTTTCGTGTGATTATTGAGTGATCATGAAATCCGAAGGTAATAGGGTGAACAACCCAATGCATGAAAAGTCAGGTGTTTATGGTCGATAAAAAATGGTGTTAACGCCCTTGCAGTGCAGTTAAGGTTAAAAAATAGCGATTAAGGACTATGTGGAAGGTATTGAGCTGTAATAAATATTTGAAATATAGCTGTATTTTGTAAGTTTTTGCTCAGGGAGCCATGGGTACTTTCATTGCCGAGTTTAATAAAGGGGAATACAGTAGAATAAAAAACTGGAATTTAATTGTATTGAGTCTCACCTGGTGAGCCACTCTCCGGTTACAATAAGCAGCCTGATATTAGAAATCTTCCTGGTTTTGAGATTGTCCGGTTAGCGTGTTTTCAGGAAACGTATGGCCATTTTTTAATCTTTGACTGTATTCACCCTTAGAAATTATTATCAGAAAAATGGTTGACCGGTTATCTAAAAAACATCGCAGCTGGAACATGAGCCGGATTAAAGCTGCGGATACTAAACCTGAATTATTTGTCCGGAAAGTGCTGCACAGGATGGGGTACAGGTTCAGGCTGAATGGACGGGTGTCTAAACGGTTAAATGAAAAAGGCGTGCTGCCCGGAAAACCGGATATAGTACTGGCCGGACATAAAATGGTGATTTTTGTACATGGCTGTTTCTGGCACAGGCATAAAAACTGTAAAGATGCGACAATTCCGAAAACCCGTACGGTATGGTGGCAGAAAGATTTAAAAAAATGTGGAACGTAATAATAAAATTTTTTAATAGCGACCCCTTTATTTGTAACCAATAGTAAGTTGGATATCGGTTTCTCTTTTCATAGGTAAAGATCTAAATCAATACTAAGGAAATTTAATTGAAAATGCTTGTATCACGATGAAAAGAGCCTATTACTCAAGTTCAATCAGTAATTTTTTGCAAGATTCCTCTGAGCAAATACTTGGGGTTATGACTAAATCGCACAATTTTGCGCTGCTCGGTACACAACGCGATGCATGGATTAAACAAACTCACGAACTAAAGCAGCGACTTGCCACCTTCATTGGTGATATCTACTTCGAGTTTTCAATCCCTCGAATGGGAAAGCGCGTGGATGTGGTTCTGGTTATTGGTCCAGCAATTTTTGTAGTTGAGTTTAAAGTTGGTTCCAGTGATTTTTTAAGGGCTGACTTAGATCAGGTCATTGATTATGCACTGGATCTTTCAAACTTTCATGAAGGAAGTCACGAAGCATATATTGTCCCTGTGCTTGTCTCTACAGAAGTAGCTGCATCAGCGATAACAAGTATTTCTGTGCCTGAAGATAAACTATTCGTTCCGATACTTACAAATGGTAAGAACCTTGAATCAGTTATAAAATCTGTTATATCTCTGCTACCGAAAGAAGGAATTGATCCAGTATCATGGGCGCAGAGTGGATACAAACCTACTCCAACTATTATTGAAGCTACTTTGGCTCTATATAACGGTCATTCTGTAGTAGATATCTCTCGTAACGATGCGGGTTCTACAAATCTTTCGAGAACATCATCGACAGTGGCGTCAATTATTGAGCGTTCACGCAGCAATCATGAGAAAGCTATAGTTTTTGTAACCGGAGTGCCCGGTGCGGGTAAAACGTTAGTAGGTCTAGACATTGCGACTACGCATATAAACCCTGATGATGAGCTTTATAGCGTTTACCTTTCGGGTAATGGGCCATTGGTGTCTATTCTACAAGAAGCGCTTGCTAGGGATAAAGTTAGTCGAGGCTTGGAAAGGGGGCTGCCGATTCGAATTGGTAAAGCGCGCAGTGTTGTTAAGGCATTCATTCAAAATGTTCATAATTTCCGTGATGATGGTTTAGTTTCCAGCAATGCGCCAGTTGAGCATGTGGCGCTTTTTGATGAAGCACAACGTGCTTGGGATAAACATCAAACCATTAGCTTTATGAAGCAGAAAAAAAATAAACCAGATTTTGATCAGTCTGAACCAGAGTTTTTAATTTCTTGTATGGATCGTCACGATGACTGGAGTGTAGTTGTCTGTTTGATTGGAGGTGGTCAAGAAATTAATAAAGGTGAAGCTGGCATACTTGGCTGGGTAGAGGCTATAGAAGAATCATTCCCCGATTGGAAAATTTATGCATCGGATCAATTGCAGGATGCAGAGTATGGTGGTGAAAAGACAGTGAAGAAACTCGCTAGTCTAGGGGATATGGCCTTCTTCCCTGAGTTGCATCTTAAATCCTCGATGCGGTCGTTTCGAAGCGAAAAAGTATCTCAATTTGTTAAAGATGTATTGGATTTAAATGCCGTGCAGGCACGTGAAACGTTGGAAGAAATCAATGAGCAGTACCCTATTGTCTTGTCACGGGACATAAAAATAGCGCGCGAGTGGTTGCGTAGTAAGGCTAGAGGTTCTGAGCGATATGGAATCGTTGTTTCTTCACAGGCAGAACGTCTGCGGCCGCTGGGTGTTCATGTTAAAGCACCGATTGATCCAGTACATTGGTTTCTTAATGGAAAAGATGATGTGCGATCGTCTTATTATCTTGAGGAAGTTGCCACTGAATTTCATGTTCAGGGATTAGAACTTGATTGGGTGTGCGTCGTTTGGGATGCCGACTTTCGTTATGGAGAGAATATTTGGATGAATTGGTCTTTTAGAGGCAATAAGTGGCAGAGGATTAAAAAAGCAGAAAGGCAGATGTGTCAGAAAAATGCTTACCGAGTGTTACTGACCCGTGCTCGTCAGGGTATGGTCATCGTGGTACCTGAAGGGAATGATGAAGACTTAACACGTCCGGCTGCATTCTACGACGGTACATTCGAATACTTAAACAGTATCGGATTGATGTGTTTGTGAGTTTTGGCAGATCGGTTATTGAAAATTCTTAATGTTTCATAGAGACGTTATTAGGTGCAATTAATTTAAAATATATTTAAGAGTTTGGTAGTGTTACAAATTATTGCTGTGATACAGCCGCATAAATGTCTGAATCCACGTTGTGGTTACATATTAATTACTGAAGAAGATGGTAATTAATTTTAAATCAGAATGTGGAGCTCTACTACAAAGGGATTGTTTTCATGAATAAATACTACGTTCTAGAATACCTCTATCGAGATGCTGGTAATTTTAAAGCCTTCGGAAAAATACTGGTATTCGGCAATATATCTGAAGATTATATTTGTGAAATAAAAAAATATCTTGAAGCTGGAGAGTTCTTTGTCGCAGAACAAGTCAATATACCGACTTTATATTCACAGCTCTGGGAATACAGTAATGGGCCGACTATTGCTGACCATGCGTTTCATGAGTTTTTGTTAATACGTCTTGCCTCAGAGCAGGAGATTGAATCAATGGATTTATGGGGAGAGACATCTGTTCTGTTAGATACTTTTCGAAAAGCCAGCCAACAATCATGGGATTGTTTGCAATCTGTGCATTGCGCTGTATTTTTATACGATTCGATTTGATTTGCAGAGATAATTCCTAAATCAGCAGCTGAACTTGCCAGAAAACTGGACACTGAACGGCAAAATTTAAAATCTTATGAACACAAAAATCGACAGAACTAAATTATCGAATTATTAGTTTATTGGTAAATAAAATTGAAAATGATTGATCTGTTAAGTAACGCATCACTCTCAGAATCTGCTTGTGACTCGATTAAGTTAACTAGCATTAAAGATGTGCCTGCAATTTATATACCTGAGCTGTGTAAATAAATGACATATCCGATTATTGAAATTCCCGGCAATGTTTCTTCTCAACTTGAGCAGCTGGGTACCAAGGCAAAGGTCTGGTATTTTAATGAGCAGGGTCTGAAAGTACTGTTTAAAGAGGGCCGTCCCGGGACGGGTGAAAACTGGGCTGAGAAAGTTTGTTGTGAAATTTGCCGTATGCTGGGAATTCCTCATGCGGAATATGAACTGGCAGTCCGGGGGAATAGAAAAGGAGTTATTTCTCCAACCTTTGTACCCGAGGATGGTCGATTGATTCTCGGAAATGAACTTTTGGCAAAAGTGTATACTGGTTATGAAGAATCGAGAACGTATCAGGCGAGCCACCATACCTTAAGACGGGTTGTTGCTGCACTTGATGTGTTAAGCCCTGATTTTCCTGTTGGATGGGAATCCCCTGGCAGGGTTAAAGATAGCATCGGGATTTTTACGGGATATCTTTTACTGGATGCACTGGTCGGTAATCAGGATAGGCATCATGAAAACTGGGGAGTGACTAACTCACAGTCTCAAGGATTACGGCTTGCCCCTACATTTGATCATGCTTCCAGCCTGGG
>CALCSG010000403.1 GCA_937894085.1 uncultured Gammaproteobacteria bacterium
GGTGAACTGGAAAAGAGAAGCAGCTCGCTTTACACCGGAATTAAAAGTGCTGGTGTTACACGGAACAGGTCGTAAAAAGCTGTTTAGTGAAATTAATAAACATGACTTAATCCTGACAACTTATCCGTTGTTGACACGCGATGCTGAGGTATTACTGCAACAGCAATGGCATATGACTGTGCTTGATGAAGCCCAGCATATTAAAAATCCACGAGCTAAAGCAGCGCAGGCAGCCTGTCAGTTAAAATCGCGTTGTCGACTATGTTTAACCGGTACTCCGATGGAGAATCATCTCGGAGAGTTATGGTCACAATTTAATTTCCTGATGCCCGATATGCTAGGTGATGAAAAAGCCTTTCAAAAGCTGTATCGAATACCCATAGAAAAGAATCAGGATGTAAAACGTCAACAGCAGTTACGCAATAGACTGGCACCTTTTATGTTACGACGCGATAAATCAGAAGTAGCGACAGAGCTCCCTCCAAAGACAGAAATTCTCAGCGAAGTAGAACTGGAAGGCGCTCAACGTGAACTGTACGAAAAAATCCGTGCGTCCATGCATGAAAAGGTTAAACAGAGTGTCGATAAGAAAGGTTTGTCCGGCAGTCATATCGTTATTCTGGATGCACTGCTAAAGCTCAGACAGGTTTGTTGTCATCCTCAGCTAATAAAGAATACAGAATACAAACTTCCAAAACAGTCAGCTAAGTTGAATCAGTTAATGGAGATGTTGCCCGAAATGGTCGAGGAAGGTAGACGCATTTTACTGTTTTCACAATTTACCAGTATGTTGTCCATCATAGAAGTTGAGCTGAAAAAACATAAAATAGAGTATGTAATTCTGACCGGTCAAACGCGTAACCGGGAAAAACCGGTTGATGAGTTTCAGGAGGGTAAAGTACCTGTATTTTTAATCAGCCTGAAAGCGGGTGGTTCCGGTTTAAATTTAACAGCTGCCGATACGGTTATTCATTATGACCCCTGGTGGAACCCGGCTGTAGAGCGTCAGGCTACTGATCGTGCTCATCGTATTGGTCAGGATAAACCGGTTTTCGTGTATAAAATGATAACCGGTGGCACAGTCGAAGAAAAAATAGTCAATATGCAACACAAAAAACAGGCACTGGCAGATTCTCTGTTTTCTGATGGTCAGAAAGCCTCTGCCATTAGCAATGAAGATTTGCGTTCGTTATTCGAACCTTTAAATTGATAAAAACAGCATGAATCTAACGTCGAAAGATCTGTTATCTTTTTTCAAACCAGTTTATCTACAGCGCGGCAGGTCTTACTTCGAGCAGGGTATGGTGGTCGAAGCTGAACAGCATCAGGCAGGGCGTTTAATTAGCGCAATTGTTAGAGGTGCTGGCAGCAACAATTATACGGCACAGATTCACTTGCAATATAAGGGTAAAGCTGTCATTGATATTCAGGGTAGCTGTACCTGTCCAGTCGGCCACAACTGCAAACATATTGTTGCAGCATTATTGTATTTTATCGATAAAAATCCCCCAGTGCAGGACGATATGTTTGGCCTGCCAACGGATAAATGGTTATATCAGCTAAAGTCTGCTCAGCATTCACCAGATAGTCGTCCTGTTTCCAACGAATTGATTTTATATCTACTGGAAATGTTGCATACCAGCAATGGAAATCAACTAATTGTGAATATTGTACGAACCCGCCTGTTGAAAAACGGTAGTTATGCAGAGGCTATTCCTTATGTTGCTAATGCCTCATCCAGAGCCCGTTTCATGCGTGAAGATGATAAATATGCGATGCTGTTATTAGAATCAATAAAATCTGCTGATGAGCATCTACAACCGAAATTGCTAGGTACTTCCGGAGCTAAAGCACTTAAAGTTTTGATAGATACCGGGCGTTGTCACTGGTTAAGCGAAGAATACCCTGTTTTAAAACAGGCTGAAAAAATCAGCAGTTCTTTGAGCTGGAAGTTACAAAATGATGCCAGCCAGCTCATTTGTGCCGATTTGCTCGATGACAAATATATTCTTATACCAGTGTCACCGCCGTGTTACATCAACCTGGAAACCGGCGATTGTGGTGAACTGGACAGCGGTCTGCCACAAAAATTAAGTTCTGTACTGGTGGCTTCACCGTCGGTATATCCACAGGATGTAGATAAAGTATCGCAATTTTTAGAGGAGACCTTCGGCGATTTGAAAATACCGTTACCAGTCAAACCTGTGATGCGGCAAAATCCTGATGTTCACCCTGTACCCTGTTTAAAGTTATTAACTGAGCAGTTTGAAACACCCAACTATATCGAAGATGTAGAACCTTTTGTTTACGCGGAATTTTATTTTGATTACAACGGTAATAAAGTTCACCCGATGGAAGAGCGACAACAGTTCACCCGTAAAATAGAACATGGCTTTGAGGTCATCCATAGAAACACTGAGATAGAGCAACAGGCTTTTGATAGATTGAATGCAATCGGTTTATATGAGGCTGATCTGTATATGGGGCATGAAGAAGTCATGCAACTGGAAGCAGAGAGGGGCATGAGCACCTGGATTGACTTCATGCTCACTCATCGATTTAAACTGGAGGCCGATGGCTGGACAATAAAAGTCACGGAAGATTTTGCCTATCAGATAGATGAAGCGGATGACTGGTATGCTGATGTCAAACAGGATTCAAATGAATGGTTCAAACTTGAGCTGGGTGTCGATATTGACGGAATCAATATTAATCTGCTACCTTTTCTGGTGAATTATCTGGGGACTTTGAAAGGTTCACAGGGCATTACACAATTAAAACAATTACCGGATGATCATCCATTATTACTGGAACAGGGCAATGGGCGACTATTGCATATTCCGCTGGGAAAAGTACGTCACATAGTAGATACACTCATTGAACTATATGATCCTGATGTACTGGATCGCGATGGGAAACTGGAACTGTCGCGCTATCAGAGTAATCAGTTACTGGCTCTGGAAAGTAAACAAACCAGGCTGATCTGGGCGGGTGGTGAAGCCCTTAGAAAATTTGGTGAACGCCTACAGAATTTTGAGGGTATCAGGGATATAAAACCACCTGCAACATTAAAAGCAGAATTGCGCGATTATCAGAAAGATGGATTAAACTGGTTACAGTTTTTACGTAAATACGAACTGGGTGGAATTCTGGCCGATGATATGGGACTGGGTAAAACAGTTCAGGCTCTGGCTCATTTACTGGTTGAGAAACAAAGTAAACGTGCCGACTGTCCAAGTCTGGTTGTAGCACCTACCAGTCTGATGGTCAACTGGAGAAGGGAGGCTGCGCGTTTCGCACCATCACTCAAAGTGCTGGTGTTACAGGGGGCAGAGCGTAAAAATAAATTTCATCTAATTAACGACTTTGATTTAGTGTTAACCACTTATCCGTTATTGTCGCGCGATACCGCTGTATTGATGCAACATGAATGGCATATCGCCATACTTGATGAAGCTCAGCACATAAAAAATCCAAGATCGAAAGCTGCACAAACGGCACGTCAATTAAAAACCCGTTATCGTTTATGTTTAACCGGTACACCGATGGAAAATCATTTAGGGGAGCTGTGGTCACAGTTTCATTTTTTGATGCCGGGGCTGTTAAGCGATGAAAAACGCTTTCGCCGGATATTTAGAACACCGATAGAAAAAAATCAGGATGCAGAGCGTTCCCTGCAACTTCGCAAACGCATTGCCCCCTTTATGTTGCGACGGGATAAATCCGAAGTCGCTACCGAATTGCCACCTAAAACAGAAATACTCAGTGAAGTTCAACTGGAAGGAGCTCAACGTGACCTGTACGAAACCATTCGAGTTTCCATGCATAATAAGGTCAAGCAGGCTATCCACAGTTCTGGTATAGCGAAAAGTCAGATTATTATTCTCGATGCTTTATTAAAACTACGCCAGGTTTGCTGTCACCCGCAATTGTTAAAGTTACCCAGTGCAAAAAAAGTAAAAAATTCCGCCAAGCTCGATCAGTTGATGGAAATGTTGCCCGAAATGGTGGAAGAAGGCAGGCGAATATTATTGTTCTCCCAATTTACTTCGATGCTGGCTATCATCGAGCAGGAAATCACTAAATGCAACATTCCTTACGTAAAACTAACAGGCCAAACGCGTGATAGAGAAACTCCTATCGATAAATTCCAGTCTGGTGAAGTACCTGTTTTTTTAATTAGTCTGAAAGCTGGTGGTTCGGGCCTGAACTTAACTGCAGCCGATACCGTTATTCATTATGATCCCTGGTGGAACCCTGCGGCAGAAAATCAGGCTACCGACCGTGCACACCGGATAGGTCAGGATAAGCCGGTGTTTGTGTATAAAATGATTACAGAAGGCACCGTGGAAGAAAAAATAGTCGAAATGCAGGCGAAAAAACAGGCGCTGGCTAATTCCCTGTTCTCTGAAAGTAAGCCGGGTGGCGGGCTTAATGCGGAAGATTTACAGGCATTATTCGAGCCACTAGGGTAATTTTCAGAGTAAAGGTAAAAAATTTGATATTACTCAGTGACTTTATCACACCGTAAGTATTATTCATTTGAAATATAAGTAATTACTAATACACTAATTTACAGGATTAGAATTTTTAGTAACTTTATCAGGTGAATGTAATGACTTTTTTAATGTATGGTTTGCTGCTTGTTTTGGGGCTGTTACCGGTTGTAGCGATTTTGTATCTTAGAAAAAACCGGGAATAGCCATTTTATGTTTTCCTGTAGCACCTGAGGGTGTTACAGGGTGACTGTTTTTAAAGTCTGAACCCTTAACTTGATGACTACAGATAGTATAAGTTATTGAATTTACAAGGATTTTAATTACCCGCATTGCATAGTATAAGTGCATGTAAA
>CALCSG010000404.1 GCA_937894085.1 uncultured Gammaproteobacteria bacterium
CGTTTGTTCAGTGAGCTTTAAGCGAGACCCCGCTTTTACGCTGAGCAGTTACACTTTTTTCATCGTTAAAGCGCACACTTTTCCTTGACCAATTCTGGTCTTGATAGAGGAGAAGATCGATGACACCTTTACGTCAACAAATGATCGATGCCATGTCCCAGCGTGGCTTTTCACCCAAAACCCACAAAAGTTATCTCGGAGCAGTACGGGGTTTAGCCCGTTATTTCCATCAACCGCCGGATCATATTCAGGCGAGTCAAATACAGGATTATTTTATTTATCTGGTACAAGAGCGTGGGCTCTGTGGCGCAAGTTGCAGGCTAAATTTAAATGGCCTGCGTTTTTTTATCTGCAAGTTTTACATTGGCCGCAATTTGATATCCCGATTGAGTTTCCGAAAAAGGCACAACGTATTCCTGAGTTACTCACCCGGCTTGAGGTCAGGCAGATTGTGCAGGCCTGCGATAATTATAAACACCGCATGATGTTACTCACCTGTTACGGTTGTGGTTTACGGGTTAGCGAGCTGGTCGCACTCAAGGTCAGGCATATCGATGGGGAGCGTAGGCAATTACGTATCGACCAGGGCAAAGGCAAGAAAGACAGAATGGTGGTGACTCCAGCCACCTTACTGGATCAACTGAGAGACTACTGGCGGCGTTACCGTCCAGACCCCTGGCTGTTTCCGAATGCGAATACCCCAAGTCTTCATCTGAGCATCACCACGGCGCAAAAGATGTTTACACGGGCCAAAACGATTGCCGGTATCAACAAAGTCGGGGGTATCCATAGCTTGCGTCATGCCTACGCCACGCACCAACTGGAAAATGGCATTGCCATCCATCGGTTGCAACAACAACTCGGCCATAATGACCTGCACAGTACGTTACGTTATGTCCACTGGTTACCGAACTATCAGCAAGGCGAGGATGCCTTCAGTGACCTTGTTGGCCAGCTGGAGGTGACTCATGATTAAGTTCACCGTTCAACGCATACTACAGCTGCATTTGGCGGACTATAGTCATCAACACAAACTGGATGCTCAGCGCCTTAGGGTGTGCCATCACCTGCTGAATTGCCATACCCCGGCATTGGGCGGAATGCAATATCGGTGTGATCATTGTGAAACGTCGGTTCCGCTGTACCACAGTTGCCGGGATCGGCATTGTCCGGGATGCCAACAGAGCGCCACCCGGCGGTGGACAGAGCGCCAGCAGCAGGATGTCTTGCCGGTTTGTTATTACCACTTGGTATTCACCCTGCCGCATGAACTCAATGGCTGGATGCAACTGCATCCTGAGGAGATCTATGCCTCGTTATTCCAGTGTGTCTGGAAAACGCTAAAGTCCTTTGCCGCCGATCCCAAGCGATTGAATGGAAAGCTGGGCATGACCGCCGTATTGCACACCTGGGGACAAAACCTGAGTCAGCATGTCCATTTACACTGCCTGATACCCGGTGGCGCTCTCAGTGAAGACCAGCAATGGCATGAAGCGCGTAGTAGCTACCTGTTTCCGGTGAGGGCATTATCAGCCTGCTTTCGGGGCAAGATGGTCAGCGCCTTACGAGCGTGTGCAAGGCACGGCAAGCTGGCTCGCATTACCCGAGCTAATGAGATCGATAGTGTACTCAATCAGCTGATGCAAAAGGACTGGGTGGTGTACAGCAAGCATTGCCTTAATCACACCGACAGCATTATCGGTTATCTGGCTCGTTACAGTCATCGTACGGCGATCAGCAATCAACGCCTCATGGGCATAGACAAGGATCGGGTGACCTTTAGCTACAAGGACTATCGAGATAATAAGTCGAAAAGCATGACACTTGCCCCGGCCGAGTTTATCCGTCGCTTCCTGATGCATGTTCTACCGAAAGGCCTGATGCGTATTCGTCATTACGGCTTGCTGTCAAATCGGTGCAGAAAGAACGCACTGCAGATCATACGCAAGATCCTGACAAAACCGGCAGACACCACGGTTAAAGCGAAAAAAGTTGAGCCCCCGACCTATCCTTGTCCGATATGCCATCAAGGCTATCTGGTTTACATCGAGAAGCTGGCTCCTGTTTTATCATGGAAACGATTAGTACCGTGTTGACTACCAAGGCTAACGTGAAAACAGGGTAACTCATACAGGCCATAATCGGCCTGATGGATTGCTATGTTCAAACGCCATAAAAAAGCTTAAACTGAGTCGAAAATAACCAAAAACAAGCAGGGAATGTGCAGAAGCAGAGCGATATCTTCAGCAAAGTAGAGGGGCGGCTCCGGTTAATGTCTCTCAAAGGCTTAATGTCTACAGACGTTGAAATACAATCCCCATTATATAAAGAGTGTGCCAGTCGCGGCACAGTTCAACAGACATTTATACGCCATGCTGCGCACAGCGTATAAATGCTTAGATGTTATGTGTTAAATGGAGCCTTACGAACATCCAT
>CALCSG010000405.1 GCA_937894085.1 uncultured Gammaproteobacteria bacterium
TGCAAAACGATATTAAACGGGTCATTGCTTACTCTACGCTATCGCAGTTAGGTTATATGACGGTGGCGTTAGGCGCATCGGCTTATTCAGTCGCAATTTTCCATTTAATGACCCATGCTTTTTTCAAGGCCCTGTTATTCCTGGCAGCAGGTGCTGTCATTATTGCCATGCATCATGAACAGGATATGCGCAAGATGGGTGGTTTGAAGAAATATCTGCCGATTACTTACTGGGTATCATTGATCGGGACTCTTGCACTGATTGGTTTTCCAGGTTCTTCCGGTTATTTTTCCAAGGATGCAATCATCGAAGCCGTTCATCACTCCGAATTACCCGGAGCCGGTTTTGCCTATGTGATGGTGCTGTTAGGCGTATTTGTTACTGCCTTTTATTCCTTCCGCCTGTTGTTCATGGTTTTTCATGGCGAAGAGCGCATGGATCAACATACTAAAGATCACTTACATGAACCACCGGCAGTGGTCTGGGTTCCACTGGTTTTACTAGCGATACCTTCAGCGATTATTGGCTGGTTGACTGTCGATAGTATCGTGTTTGGAAATTACTTTGATAATGTATTACTGACCTTGCGTGAGCATGATGTGGTTGCGGCCATGAAAGAGTTTTATCACGGTGAGTTTGCTTTTGTTCTTCACGGTTTTAGCGGACCTGCTGTTTATTTAGCCGCTGCCGGCGCTTTTTCTGCCTGGTTCATTTATATGAAGAAACCATCGATAGCAGATGTAGCTCAGCAGAAACTGTCTTTTGTGCATAAATTACTCGAGCAGAAATACTATTTTGATCGTTTTAACGAAATAGTTTTTGCCGGTGGTAGCAGATTGATTGGTTCAGTTTTCTGGCGCATTGGTGATGGGATGGTAATTGATGGTCTTGCCGTTAATGGTAGTGCCAGAATGGTAGGCTGGTTTTCCAGTATTATTCGGGGTGTACAGACCGGTTACCTGAATCATTATGCCTTTGTAATGATTTCGGGTCTGATTCTGTTGCTCGGTTGGGCAGTGCTAGGATGAGCGGTGGAATGACAATGTTTGCGGATTTACCTTTATTAAGTATCGTTATATGGTTACCGATTATCGGTGGCATTTTCGTATTGTTTTCTGGCGATAATAACCCTTCCGGTGCGCGTAAAATTGCGCTGGTGTTTTCAATACTGACCTTTGCTTTAACGCTTCCACTGTACACGTTGTTTGATTCTTCAAGCTATGCGATGCAGTTTGCAGAAAAGCATACCTGGATTACTGAATTCAATATTAATTACCATCTGGGTGTCGATGGTATTTCCATGCCGTTGATATTATTAACCAGCTTTACCACGGTACTGGTTATTATTTCTGCCTGGGAAGTTATTCAATATCGGGCATCGCAGTATCTGGCTGCGTTCCTGATTATGGAAGGCTTCATGATAGGAACTTTTTCGGCATTAGACTCTATCCTGTTCTATATCTTTTTCGAAGCCATGTTGATTCCGATGTTTTTGATAATCGGTATCTGGGGTGGTGTTAATAGAATTTATGCTACTTTAAAATTCTTCCTGTATACCTTTATCGGTTCGGTATTGATGCTGGTGGCATTGATTTATATGTATAATAAATCCGGTAGTTTTGCGATTCTGGATTTACATGATTTACCGTTGACCATTAAAGAACAGACCTATATTTTTCTGGCTTTTCTGGTTGCCTTTGCGGTTAAGGTACCGATGTGGCCGGTGCATACCTGGTTACCGGATGCTCACGTGGAAGCACCTACCGGTGGCTCAGTAATTCTGGCCGCTATTATGTTGAAAATCGGTGGTTACGGCTTCCTCAGATTCAGTCTACCCATTACACCTGATGCCAGTCAGCAATTAGACTGGTTAGTGATTACCATGTCATTAACTGCGGTGGTTTATATCGGTTTTGTGGCACTGGTTCAGCAGGATATGAAAAAGCTGATTGCTTATTCTTCCATCGCACACATGGGATTTGTAACACTAGGTTTCTTTATCATTTTCCGCATCACTGCGACTGGCGATGATCAGGGTGCAGCCTTGGCACTGGAAGGTGGTATGGTGCAAATGGTTTCTCATGGTTTTATATCCGGTGCTATGTTCCTCTGTGTCGGCGTCATGTATGACCGTATGCACAGCAGACAAATTTCCGATTACGGTGGAGTCGTCAATACCATGCCAGTATTTGCTGCATTCATGGTGTTCTTTGCAATGTCTAATGCAGGTTTACCGGGAACTTCAGGTTTCGTGGGTGAATTCATGGTTATCCTGGCGGCATTTAAGGCTAATTTCTGGTTTGCCTTCCTCGCGGCAACAACCTTAATACTGGGTGCCGGTTATACCTTATGGATGGTCAAGCGAGTCATATTTGGTGATATAGCAAACGATAATGTGAAAGCTTTAACCGATATCAATAAACGTGAATTTCTGATATTGGGCCTGTTGGCAATTGCAGTACTGGCTCTGGGTCTATGGCCTGACCCACTGGTCGATGTGATGCATCCGACCATCAATAACCTGTTGCAACACATCAGTGTTTCAAAACTTTCGTAAATATTTAGGATAGGCGCTTTCATGACAAGTTTTATTCAACCAAACCTGTTACCCGCTTTACCAGAAATGGTGATGTTAGGGATGGCCTGTCTGGTGCTGGTTGTTGACCTGTTTTTACCGCAGGAAAAACGCGGTTTTACCTTATTGTTATCGTTACTGACTTTAATTCTGGTCGGTTTTGCAACGGTTTATGTCGCTCCTGCCAGCAGTATCAGTACCTTCGGCGATAGTTTTGTTCTGGATAAACTGGCCGTTACGCTGAAACTATCAGTATATGTAGTGACTTTCATGGTATTTGTGTATTCACGTGATTACCTGAAAGATTTAAATATTTATAAAGGTGAGTATTACGTGCTGGGGCTGTTCGCTGTGCTTGGCATGATGATCATGATTTCAGCACATAGCTTTTTGCTGGTTTACCTGGGACTGGAACTGTTGTCTTTATCACTATATGCCATGATCGCATCTCATCGAGATTCTGCAATCGCATCAGAAGCTGCGATGAAATATTTTGTGCTGGGAGCTATGGCATCTGGTTTATTGCTGTATGGAATTTCCATGTTTTATGGTCTGTCAGGTACGTTGGATATCAATCAGTTAGCCGTAGTCATTAAAGCTCAGGGCATTGCTAATCCGGTTATGCTGGCCTTTGCCCTAACCTTTATAGTTGTTGGATTATCATTCAAACTGGGTGCAGTTCCATTTCATATGTGGCTGCCAGATGTGTATCAGGGGGCACCTACGTCGGTCACCCTGTTTATCGGTACGGCACCCAAAATAGCTGGATTTGCCATGGCTATCCGTTTACTGGTAGATGGCCTTGCCGATCTGCATTTGGACTGGTCCCAGATGTTTATTGTGCTAGCCGTTGCTTCTATGGCGATTGGTAATATCGTGGCAATTGCACAAACTAATTTTAAACGTATGCTGGCGTATTCCACCATTTCACACGTTGGTTTTATCCTGTTAGGTCTGTTATCCGGAACAGATACCGGTTTCTCTTCGGCGATGTTTTATACCATCACTTACGCGATTACTTCATCAGTCGCCTTTGCGGTGTTGATGCTGTTAAATCGTCAGGGTTTTGAAGCGGGTGAAATTGCTGATCTTCGCGGGTTAAATGATACAAACCCCTGGTACTCTGCATTACTGGCTATTGCGTTATTTTCCATGGCAGGTGTGCCTCCCACCGTTGGTTTCTATGCTAAACTGACCGTTATTAATTCTATTATCCAGGTGGATCTTGTCTGGTTAGCGATTGCCGCAGTGCTATTTTCGGTAATAGGTTTATTCTATTACCTGCGAGTGATCAAGGTGATGTATTTTGATAAACCCGAAGAAGGACAGCAGATTACTATCAAGGATGCGCTGGATGTCAAAATACTATTGAGTGCTAACAGCCTCAGCCTGTTAGTACTCGGATTGTTTCCATCTCTATTGATGGGCTGGTGTATTGCCGCATTTGCCTGATTTAACTGTTGTAAAGAAAAGTTCACCACGAAGTCACGAAGGACACGAAATTTTTAATTTTGAGCATTCAAAATTCTTTTCTATTCTATATTTACATTCTATTTAATTTTTTTCTTCGTGGTCTTCGTGGCTTCGTGGTGAAAAGTTTCACTAATTAATCTAATACTTTCTTCTATTTCCGCTATGGAACCAGTCCCCTGCTTAAATTTATTTAATGACGATGAAGACTTCTCTGATCTTGATGAAGGAGATGAAGCACTTGGTTTAGCTTCACTTTATTTCGATTATGTCGGCATAAAAGTAAATCCGCTGGATGAGAAAATGGAATTTTCTTTAGCGACTAAAATTGGCACCAAGAGAATTTTACGTAATCCGCAGGCCGAAGATAAAATCCTGAAGAGACTTGATGAGCTGGGCCTGGTGGCTGATGAGTTCGAAAGCGATGGGGATACTCTGCGACTGGAACCGGTTCATATCAAGGATACCTGGTTTAACTTCATGGTTCATCACAGACAAAAGCTGGAAAACGAAGGCTGGAAAATTGATGTCGCTAAAGACTTTTCCTACCAGTTTGAGGTTGCTGAAAAGTGGTATGCCATTATAACCGATGAAAGCAGTGACTGGTTCAAACTTGAACTGGGAATAGAATCAGAGGGTATAAAAACTAACCTGTTACCTTTCCTGGTAGAGTTTATATCGACTTATCTTGCTGACAATGAAACGGCCAAAGTGCGGGCTCTACCGGATGATCATCCTCTGTTGTATCAACAGGATAATGAACGTATTTTAAATATCGCCTTCTATAAAGTTCGCCATATTATCGATACCCTGATTGAACTGAATGACCCTGCAGCACTGGATAAGGATGGCAAACTTAAACTCTCACGTTTTCAGAGTAATCAGCTTGCTTTATTAGATAGCGAACACAGTAAAATCAGATGGACTGGTGGAGAGAAAATCCGTGAATTTGGTGACAAGTTACAAAATTTTGAAAGTATCTCTGAAGTTAAACCTCCTGCCGGTTTAAAGGCAGAATTACGTCACTATCAAATTGATGGATTAAGCTGGTTACAGTTTCTTCGGGAGTATCGACTGGGTGGAATTCTGGCTGATGATATGGGCCTCGGTAAAACAGTACAGGCGCTTGCTCATTTATTGATTGAGAAAAATGAAAAACGTGCTGATTTACCAAGTCTGGTTGTCG
>CALCSG010000406.1 GCA_937894085.1 uncultured Gammaproteobacteria bacterium
GACGTGCGAGTCACCGGTCACAGGAAGTAGCAGGGTATAGCTGAAGACATCGTTGATGTTGAACAGCAGGTCCACGGTAAAAATGACATCATTAACAATTTTTGTGTCGCCGTCCCGACCAATGAAGGTCGTTGCTCTCAATGCCATATCGGGTATGGCTATAAAGATAAAGACTTTGATTTCACCGATACCACTAAAATCGACTGCCTGGTCTGCCATGACCAGACCGGCACTTACAGCAAAGGAGCCACTAGCGCAGGACTACCTGATCCTGCCGTAGACCTGCAGGCTGTTGCTAAAAGTGTATCTGATAATAACGGCGTGCCGGGACGTTTAAATTGTATTTTCTGTCACGCTAACGCCGGTGGTGGAGACAATGTAAAGCATGGTGACCTGGCCATGTCGATAGCCGATACAAGCCGTGAATACGATGTACATCTGGGCACCGACGGCGCTAATATGAACTGCGTTGACTGTCATGATGTCGACAGAAATCAGGCTGGAAAACCTGTCTCTCATGGGATAGGTGGTATGCCTTTTCACTCTGTCGAAGAAGGTAGCATGAAACAATGTGTTGACTGCCACCAGAACCCTTCCCGTATTCACCGGGGTAAAACTAGTAAAATGGTCAAAACTCATAACCGCCTGTCGTGCCAGGTTTGTCATATTCCAGCCATTGCCCGTGAAACCTCAACCAAAGTTGAGTGGTACTGGTCAGATGCCGGTCAGGATCTGGAAGTGATTCCTGTTGATCCGATTACCGGTCGCCCTACTTATGATAAAAAGAAAGGCACTTTCGTATGGGCTTTGGATGTTCGACCAACACTGCGTTTTCATAATGGCACATGGAATAAAATGATGATTAATGTCAACGATGCCTTTGATCACGAACCTGTTGATCTCGGCTCACCTGTCGGTGACAGAAACGACCCTGAGGCGATGATTTACCCATTCAAGAAAATGATCGGAAATCAGGTAGCCGATGCACAAAATAATACCATGAACGTACCACACCTGTTTGGTCTGGCGGGTGGTGATTATCCTTACTGGGCGTTCTATGACTGGGATCTGGCATTGCGAGATGGCGCAGTTTATAGCGGGCAGGATTATAGCGGCGAATTTAAATTTGTGAATACAGAGATGCTGTTAGCGGTTAATCATGAAATTGCGCCTAAAGAAAAAGCTTTGGGCTATAACAATAACTGTCAGGATTGTCATGCTGAAGGATTAATTGACTGGCCGGCACTCGGCCTGGACGAAGACCCCTATAAAGCCAAAAAGAAAGGTAAAGGCAGAAATAAATAGCGATATTCAAAGAATAGTTATCTATCAATTCTGACCATGAATTACCCCGTCATCCAGCCGATGACGGGGTAATTAAGAGCCTCGATTCAAGTTGGATCTTCGGAAAAAATCATCGAACTGTTGATAAACCACTCACCACCATAGCTACCGGAATCTCCATTATTTCGGCAACCTGTTGATACCAGATATCTTGAAAAGCCGCTTTAACATGGCCATTGTCTCTTTCATAACCGTCTAGACGATAGCGCCATACTTTTATTCATTTTAATTTTAAAATTTTCCAGTTTTTTGCCATTTTACCGTGTCGATTAGTGTAAAATTTTGCAATTCTTCAGAGTTACGCCATCATTACCAATGAAAAAAAATGACCAGACAATCCGCTTTTTAATTGATAACACACCTGTTCGCGGTCAACTTATTTCGCTGGATGCCAGTTGGCAAAAGTGTATTCAACAAAGTAAAGCAGGCGAATTTGCCAAAACCCTGCTGGGCAATGCTCTGTCAGCCATAACGTTACTCGCCAGTACCTTGAAAATTGACGGTAACATTACTTTGCAAATAAGAGGGCAGGGAGCAATTCATTTATTAGTGGCTCAGGCGACCAATAAACGCGCAATAAGAGGTGTAGTAAGGCAATCCAGGGAACTGAAAAATACGAATATCCCGTTAAAAGAAATATTTGAATCTGATCAAATGGTGGTTACTATCGATACTGGCAAGGGAAAGCCGCATCAGGGTATTGTGCCTTTAATCGGGTCAAGTTTGTCGGAAGCATTTGAAGCCTACTTTGAAAATTCTGAACAATTGCCTACCCGACTATGGCTAGCCTGTAATGAAAACAGGGCATCCGGTTTATTGTTGCAAAAACTCCCCGGCGACATGACTGGTGAGCATGAGGATAAAGATAGCTGGAATAGATTGACACATCTGGCTTCGACTATCACCGACAAGGAATTACTGGAACTTGATGACAATGAAATACTGCACCGTTTATTCCATGAAGAGTCTATCCGTTTATTTGAAGCCGAACCTGTACGATTTGAGTGCAATTGTTCAAGGGAAAAAACATCTGACATGATAAAATCAATGGGTCAGAAAGAAGCTGAGGAAATTTTACTGGAACAGGGCAAAATCAACATCCACTGTGAATTCTGCGACACAAACTATGAATTTGACTCTGTTGATGTTAAACAGCTTTTTGAATCTGAATTAAGTTTACCCCCAACGCAAACCAGACATTAATCATCGTGAAAATAAAACGCACCACAGCCACTAAAATAATGAGTAAAGCAATCCACTTTACCGATACCTGCCTGTTGGGCATTTTACAAAAGAATGATAGTGAAAAAATTATTCAGGCCTATAGCGCCGATGAATTAAGACAATTGTTAAAAGACATCCCGAATTCAATTCTGTTTTATAACCAGAACCAGCAGGCAATAGAAATCAGGGATCAAATTGAGTATGCCGATGGCCAGCAACATATAGAAGTGTTTCAGGATACTACCGGTGTATTTGGTTTAAGAGCCTACCTGCAAATAGGTAAGGTCGAAACTCCGGTGACTCTGGAACTTGAAGATGAGAAAATTGCAACCGATAACCGATAATCATTCTGCCAGAGAACTATTACCGAATGATATTTTTCAACTCGGCCAGGTTCTAAAGCGAAAATATACCCTGTTAAAATATGCCTATAATTTTGCGGCTGCAGGGATATTAACCGGGGTTATCTCAATAAGTTTCAGGTTTTTCCTGAATTAGATATGGATCCTTATAGCGCCATTACTGTTTTTTTACTTTAACCCGGATTTTAAACCATGACTAACCGATGGATTGAACCCATAGCATTACTGGGTAAACACGTTACTCTCGAACCAATGCATAGCAGGCATGTCCCTGAACTACAGGCAGCAGCCAGAGATGGCCAGCTATGGAAGCTGTGGTATACCGCTGTACCTTCGCCGGAACAGACTGAACAATATGTTATAGATGCTCTTAACAAACAAAATCAATTTGGTGAACTACCCTTCGTTATTCACGAACATAAAACCAATAAAGTTATCGGCTCAACCCGCTTTCTTAATGTAGATGAAAAAAATCAACGCCTGGAAATAGGCTTTACCTGGTATGCAGAAACCTACCAGCGTACCGCCAAGAACACGGAAACAAAATTATTAATGCTCACTCATGCCTTCGAACAGCTATCTTCTATTGCCGTTGAATTTCGCACTCACTGGATTAATCATCGTTCCCGTAACGCCATTGAAAGGCTCGGAGCAAAACAGGATGGCGTGTTAAGAAATCATTCAAAGACTGAAGATGGTGAATTACGTGACACTGTGGTTTATTCCATCATTCAAAGTGAATGGCCGATGGTAAAAAAACATCTGCAATTCATGCTGCGCTAAAATGCCATTAAAGCCCTATGTTGCCAGTGCTTTTTTATTAGCTTTTCATACAGCTCATGCCTCACCGTCCATTAATATTAAAACAAGCTATTATGCGGTACAGGGAAACGACGCCAGCAGCATTCAGCAGAGCATTCAACAAAATGGCCCGCTCGGTAAAAATGGAGAACGCTACCATGCAGTCACCAGCTGGAATGCACAATGGAGTTATCGTTGGCTTGAAACAGGTCCTTTATGTCGATTAACCGATGTAGAAGTCAGTATTGATGTTGAGTATCTATTACCACAATTAGCCTCAACTGAAGACATAGAAAAAAGCTATAAAATACATTGGGATAAATATTTTAAAGCGTTATATAAACACGAAAAGCAACATAAGGATTTTGGTGTACAGGCTGCCATTGAACTTGAAAAAGAATTGCTTGCCATTAAAAATCAGCAGGCCTGTCAGAAGCTTGATAATAAAATCTCCGCGACAGCGCAAAAAGTACTCGATAAATACAATCGACTAGAAAAAGAATTCGACCAGGCAACCAGTCATGGAATAAATCAGGGAGTAAAGCTACCCTGAAATATATTTAAGCTGACCATAACATGGGTGGCTGTTAATGTAAGCTGGACAAACTTAATTTAGTATTATTACTCAACAACTATCGACTGAAAGTCGTCTCCACAGTGGCTTACTTATGCCTGCTATTTTGTAGGGTGCGCTGTGCGCACCATTGAATTTCCGTACCAACACCTATGGTGCGCAAAGCGCACCCTACCAATAATTTAATCATACCTATCTTACATTTCTTAATAGTGGGTAGCAGCTATAGCCTTGCCTCCGAGTTCTGTAACGACATTATCCTGTTATCAGACACCTTATTATATCTATAATCCAGCCGTGTTTTTCAAAGGAGAATTATTTTATCTTTTTTACAATGAAAAGAAGTATCACTGCCCCAAACACAGCGGTTGCAAGAGACCCAACAAGGCCATTAGAAGTTAGACCCAGTAAGCTAAAAGCCCAACCTCCGATAAAAGCGCCAACTATACCTATGACCATATTCATCAATAAGCCAGAGCCTTTACCTTTCATAATTAAACCCGCTAACCAGCCAGCTATGGCACCTATAATTACCCAGTAAATTATTCCCATATTAATTCTCTCTGTTAAAGTTAATATATTGCTGAAGATTATAACGGCTCAGGTTTAAAATAGTCATCTGAGTTTGAATAAAACATAATTTTTGAGTCAATAAGCTTTTTTACCTTGAAGTGCTATTTGTAAAAATACCCTCTTTAGGCTGTCCCTGCCTACCGGGTATAAGTATATCCCTATACAAAACAGACCTGCAGGATTTCTCCTGCAGGTCAACTGGATAAACCTGCCTGGTATAATCAGAAACATTACCTGACCGGTTTAAAGGGCCTAATATCAGCGTCTAATCATCACTGACAGCTGCAGTGTATATTGTTTAAATTAATACCAGCTGAACAACACAATAAACGATAGCATATTATCCACGGCCTTCCAGTTTACTTTTTATAGTTGCCAGATAACGGCCACAAAGTGACTTTGATCTTTGCTTACCTTGCTCCACCCATTCCCGATAACTGAAGCGTGCGACATCCGAAATCCAGTCTTTGATACTCTTTAATTCAAGTTGGCCAATTATATCAACCGATTCATTTAATGCGTTGACCAGGTGACTCCATCCCGCTGTTTCCAGAAAATTGGCAGCATCACTCAGCGTATGCTGTAAACTATTATTATCGTCCTGTTGCTTAAAAAAGCGGAATAACTGTTCAGCCTCTTTCGGGCTGCCACAAATCACTGCGAGTAAAAATAGCGGCACCTGAAAATCTCCGTTTTGCTCAGAGAAACCTACTACCCTGGCTTTTTTATGACTGGCTTTCAATATACGATAAAGATTAATAAAACGTTTCACTGCACGCGGCGAACGCCCGACAATGGCACCTAATTGTTGAAAAAACGTTAACTCAGAATCACTCATTTCCAGAGCCCGGGTTGAAATTAAATTATTAATCAGTAATTCATCTGAATCTACCTGTTCAATATAACCTTTAGCCAGGTCTTCACTTTCTTCAAATAATTCTGTTGTTGAGCCTTCATTACCAGCATCATTCAGTGAGTTACTCTGAGCAGGCTCAGTCGACCTATCAACAACTATATTTTGCAGCTCAACAGTTTTATCCTGCCGGGGTGTCAATAACGCTTTCATCATGTCGTTCGCTCTTTCCCCATCCATCCGTTTTAACCAGAAAGGAATTTGAAATATTTTTTCCAGATAGTCATGCGTCGAAGCAGCATAATGATCGAGCTCATGATTATTTGTATCATCTTTCTCATGCACCAGAAACGTATAGCGCCGCTTCAGTGAACGACCTAACCAGCGTGCGTCGACACCGACTACCACCATAAACAGGGGAAAGGCGAGCATCAGATGGATTGCCTGTAAAACATCGACGACAATTTCCGGTTCACAACGATCAAGGTCATCGATATATAAAACTATCCGATCTATTTTAGGTAATGAAGAATCCTCCTGGCCGGTTAACAGTTTATTTAAACGGCTAAAATCACGTCTTACTGTATTTAGCAACCCAAGGTGACTTTTATAATCACTACTCGCAGCTCTATCAAAAATAAAACTGGCAAAAGTTTCATCCGAAGCATTTCCATATTTTGCATTTAATTGATCAAACTCTTTCTTCGAAGATTCCAGCTCGGCCTGTAATTCCAGCTGCTGCATTTGCAATTCCTGTAACTCCTTTGAATTCTGGTCGAGTTTTCGTTGAATTTCTTTATCATTTTCTGCGGATGCTTTATCGAAATCTTTTTTTATCGTATCGACCAGTTTTAAAAACTGGCCTAATTTCGATAATCTTGTTGACATAAAACTTAGCGCTAATGTCAGCGCAGCGCCCAGACTTCCCCACTTTATATCGACATTAATTAAAATGGCACAGACGGCTAATATTAGTAATACACTGACAACAAATAACAGGGTTGCTTTTCGATCACGGCTAAAAAACCTCAACCACTGCTGTAAACGTTCTAACACAGAAAATCCTGAAAGCTTTTCGACAATATCTTTAACCTGCTCTACGTTATCGGTTATCGACTTTAATTTTTTCTCTGCCCCTTTAATTTTAAAAATAACTTCTATGTCTTTAGCATGATCTTTTAATTTGAACAAAGATTGAACTTTAAGATTTTCATCAGGAGCCTGTTGCTGAATAGATTCATTGGCCGAATTAAGCACATCAATTCGTTGTGAGATTTCGATTTTTTCCTTTTCCAGGTCATTAATTTTTACAGAAGACGATTCGAGTCTTTTTTCAATCACTCTATCTTCATCCAGTCGCAGCATCAATTTTTTAAAGTCTTCATCTGCAGTGGCTTTATTAAGTCGCTTTAACTCCTGTTTCAACCCGACAAAAACATGATTGACCAGGCTGGCCCATAATTTTCCATCCTGATAATTCCAGGCATTAAACCAGATCTGTGCAACTTTAGATTGATAGGCCCTGTGTGTTTCTGCAGCTGAATCCGCAACTCGAGAAGTTAACGACTCGACATGCCGATGTATACGATGCATGAAAAATGTTTTACCGCTACCCCATTCACCGAACAAACCAAAAGCCAGTGGTGGCGCAGCATCTCTGGCACACAAAATCTTGGCAATCGCAATCGCGTCATCATCAATATTTAATAAATCGTGGCTCGCTTCATCAGCGGTATCCGAATCGATTTTTGTTAACAGCGGTGAAAATACCTCTTCTGTTGAAGCGCTGACCAGTTCCTCATTAATCAGCGCCTTCCATGCATTCTGATTATCATCCGGCCAGTAACCTGCGACAAGTTCGACATAGTTATCGCGCACTTCACTCAGTTGCAGACTAAGCGGTCCCAGTATTTTTTCCGTCACATATTTTTGAATCGGTTCAACGACTCCCTGTAAAATTGCGCCCATTAAATGACGCGGCATAATCAGCTCTTTACCAGTGGTTTTTATCGCTATACGACGTGCTTCAGCCAGCAACAATAAAACATTACGCTTAACCATTACGCCACGGGCCATCTCTGCGGATAAGCTAACAGAGGTTTCGATTACTACCTGGGAAGCAAATCTAAACTGGTTCAGTATTTTTTCAACCGGAATGATTTTATTTAAGGCCAGCGCAAAATCCGGAGCTCCCTCCTGTTGCAGTAATGAGGCGTAATAAAATAGAGGAATCTGAATAATTAATTCAGGAAAAAAGGTTTGATTAATATTTTGACTGGTAGCCAGGCAACTGGCGATAATACTTTTAACCTCGCTATCAAAACGATAGTCGAGCACATAAACTGCTTTGCTATACATTTCCCCCGGAGCATTAGGGTCTTCCTGCTGATCCGGATCGGGAGGCAGCGTATCACCATTTTCGTTAATCAAGCGGTTAAGCTCAATAGCCTCTAATACTGTTACCCGAAAATTAGCACCGGTGGGATTGCGTAAAATAGAGAGTCCATCAAATACCTTCGGCTGACTACGCAAAAAGGATTTTTCCAGTGGTTTATTAAGGACACCTCGATAAACTGCTGTTAAACGTTGTTTTCCCTGATCATCCAGAAACACTTCACCCTGTACTTCAGCCCAGCCATAGATGCCAGCCTGTTCACCGGCAATCCATAAATAAACTATATCTCCCTCACGGTAACGATCGATAAAGCGGGAAACGGTCCAGTCTATTGCCTGATCAACTTTCAATTGAGACAGGGCATCATACTGCTTTGGATTTGCCTGGAAGATCCAGAATTGTCGCCAGAGTTCTTGAGAAGCAGACATACTCAACCTGTAAGCTTTTGGAATTACATTAACTTAACATTGATATAAAATTTCCGCCAGTTTCACCTACCGTTCAAAATTATTTTTAATATGAGGTCAATTATTGATATTCCATAGTTTGTATGTAATACCAATTTTACATTTAAAAGAATATGTCAGTACTTTACCTGTAGATTTAAAATGGAACTTTCGATTTAACGTCGATTAATTCACCGCTTAGCGGATGTTTGAACGTTAATTTTTCTGCGTGTAAAAATAATCTTTCGGATCGGCTACCGTACAGTTCATCGCCCATTATCGGCGCATTTAAACCTTTGCTATGCGCTGCATGCACTCGTAATTGATGAGTACGGCCTGTTAACGGGTAAAAGTATACTCTGCTGGAATTTACAGTACTTGAAATGACTTTAACTTTAGTCACTGCTGATTTTCCATGCTCATAACAGACGACCTGTCGGGGTCGATCATCCAGATCTACCCGTAATGGCATATCAACAGTCATTTGCGGTTCGCTTATCGCTTTTGACAGAATTGCTACATAACGTTTTTTTATACTGCGGCTAATAAACTGTTGTTGTAAATCTTTATAAACTTCTGCATGTTTTGCCGCCAGCAATAAACCGGAAGTTGCCATATCCAGCCTGTGTACCAGCAGGGCACCCGTGGCTTGAGGATAGCGTTCTTTTAACCAGCTTAAAACTGAATATTGCTGTTGCTTACCCGGTATAGATAACAGGCCTGCCGGTTTATCTAAAACCAGCAGACTGTCATCTTCATAAATTATTTCAGGTACTAATTTTTTATAAGCTATTTCTAAAAATGAATCATCCGCCTTCATTAATCCCTGTAACATGAACGGTAGAACAGGATGACACTTGCCCCGACATGGCGGGTAAAAACTACCATGATGTCGAACACCCTGTGCTGGTGACGCTCCCCACCAGAATTCGGCTAGGGCCAATATTTTCAGTTTATTATTATGTGCATATTGTATCAATTTAGGGGCGGCACAATCACCAGCTCCACCCGCTGGCATGTTCCCATCGAAAAAATGGGTCAATGCTTTAATATCACCAGACTGATTTATTAACTGATAGTTTTCAAAAACTTTTTTATGTAATTTTTGTGACAGTTTTTTACGCTTAATTTTCAGCAAATTTATTTCATTGTCAAACCGGCCTGAAAACTGCAGCCTCACTGAAGACAGTTCTTTATCCCAGTCTGATTTAGCTTTTTTCAACTCCCGTTTATCCTGCTGGCTGAGGAAAGAGAGACGCTGTAAAATTTCGACCTGTTGCTGATTATTATTAATTTCAGACCTTTCTTTCCGACGTAATTCTTTATTATTTTTATGCTGTTTCTGTAGCGTATTTATTTCAATTTCCTGGCGTTTTTCAAGCTCTGTTATTTGCGCCAATACCTGCAAACGATCTGCTGAATTTATTTTAGCGTCTATTTGTCCGGTTAATTTTTCCAGCTGTGCTGCACCTGCATTTAAAAAAGATTGCTGTTTTTCAATATCAAATACAGGCGGAACAAACCCGTGGACTACCCATTGTTTATTGAGCATGCCTGAAAAGCCGGATAGATAACCAATTTTATGGTCACTACCGGCCACTACTAATACACCAAACATTTTTCCATTTTCTTTTTCAAATAAATTAGCTGGAAATTCTGTTGAATTATTTAGTCGTTGCTGTAAATCCAGGCTGGCTTTAATCGCCAGAGGGTGAGGGTCATTATCAAATGGATTGCGGCACTGATCTGGTATTTCAGATAGTTCAGGTTGCTCACAAAAATAGTTGATGATGTTCACTTGAATACTTCCAGCTCATTGATGATTTAGAAAATGGACATTCTATCACTAGAGTTAATATTCGGCCTGATTTGCATTGCTAATTTTTTGAACCAGGCTAACAATTCAATGTCATAATATTTACCCGTTGTGCAGAAAAAATGCCATGAATCGAATATTATTACTAATCACCTTCAGCATAACTTTGCTGACCGGCTGCCAGTCTCTAAATTATATTCCTGATTATAATTCACCGATCAGTAAACCCCCGGTGGGCACTATCATTCAACTTAACCAGGCACTAACATTTTATCCTGGCAGCAGTAGGACCTATGTGCAGAACGGATTAGCAAAACAATTTAATGACATCGATGAACGTTCACCCTGGTGCCAGTTTTATCGATATGAGCCACCCGCTGCATTAGAGACTATGCGCACTGTAGAGCCGGATAGTTTTCGTGTTACCAGTTCAACACAAAGTGTAGAAATTGTGGCAATTCCAGCGGTTGCATCTTTTGCTTCGACTATTATCCTGCCTGATATGTTTGAGCGTAATGTTAACGAGCGAACCTTATCGACCGTGATGAAAATTGAGTCTACCAGGCAACCTGAAATTGTTGAATTCAAATGTGCCGTATTCAATGAGCCGTTTCAGTATAATTTTGTATCGGTAACTCAGATTATGCAAACTGTTGGTGATGTTGTAACGTTAAAGTTAAATTAACCCATAATCCTTGATAAATCAGTTGGATTACGAAAGTCTGTACAATCTCTTAATTTTTCTAGGATAATACTGCAACATTTATCTCATCAATAACACCTTGAATTGAGCCGGCACCAGGGTCAGACCGGGTGCATTCAGACTCAATCCATTTTGCCCTGTCATACTGGTCATTTTAGTTGCTGGCATACCGCCAAACAATACATTGGAAGATCCCATCATATGTCGCGATGGCCCCATCACCATACCAGAAGCGACTCCCATATTAAGCCCCGTATTATCACCGTTACTGATTGGAATTGATGTCATTAAATTATGTGCTGGCCCCGCAGAAATCAGCACCTTTAAACTGGCAGTAGGTGGTAAAGCCGTCATACCTAAAGCAATATTTGGATATGGTATAGGTGTAGGTACAGGTCCAACCGGCGATGGAACTGGGGTTAAACACACATCGGGGACACCCAGGTTCATGCCACCCATTTGACAATTTGCAAACATATCTATCTCCTGTCTTTTAACCCATATGGATACGTTCGGCATCAATTTTTATATCTTTTTCCGCTAGAATTGCAGCCTGCTTTGAACGCATTGAATACAGGTTCTGAACTGTATGGATAGCGTCTTGCGATTTAACCTGATCAACTCCATCAATCTGGCGGAATGAATTTTTCAGTTTTTGCAGCCAATGTTCGGCCACTGTTTCCAGAGTATGGGCATAGGTTTGAATGTTATTAATAGTAGATACCAGTGTGCTGCCTGCTGCCTTCATATTCTGTATATTTACCATGCCTTTTTTAGCCAACAGGTTAACTTCTTCAGAAACCATATTAATGCTGTACTGAGAACTCATATTAACACCCTGCGAGCCGTTTAAACTTAGCTCACCCTGTTGCGTGGTTATCGAAACATTACCTGGAAATTTCAGATGAGTGTCAGTACAACCGGGGCGTTCAATAATTGACAGGATATGGCACTGTCGCGCCGGCCCCAGGCTGAACAATATGGTATCGGCGAGTTGTGGCTCTACCACGCAACTGAAAGCTCTGCTGGCTACGAAGTGACCGGCTTCGCAAACAATTTTATAACCCACAACATCTATACCTTCAATCGTCCCAGAAAGTACCTGGCTTTGCAGTTCGCTGTGTATCGCAGTAATTTTTTGAGTTTGCATCAGTGTTCTCCACTTCGTGGTTCAGGCTTCCATTGTTCGGCTTTCAGGCGCTTTGCATCCATACCAAGTGCCAGATGTTTGCTGGAGCCATCCCAAATTGTATTGATATCAAGTATTTCATGTAGGTTGGTCCGATACAGGCTGGTACTGAACAGATCGGCATCGGTTAAATTGGTATGAGATAGATCCGCATAGGTCAGATCTGCGGATGAAAATATTGAGCGCTGACAGATTGCATCAGCCAGCTGCGCCTGCTTTAAGCTGGCTCCAGAAAGGTTAGCATCGGTCAGGTCACATTCATTCATGCTGGCCTGTTCCAGTTGGCAATTACTGAAAGATGCCCGACTTAAATTACTGCCATAAAAGATGGCAAAGCTGGCTTCAGATTCATCAAATTTTGAGTCGCTTAAATCTGCTTCCATAAAACTGGTCTGGATAAGGTTTGCATTGCGAAAATCACAGTTTTTCATTTCTGCTTCGCGAAACTGGGTTTTACTCAGGTTCATTCCGGCAAAATTTTGGTTATTTAAAACTGGCTTCTGGAACACACATTGCTCAATATTAGCATTGCGTAAATCCACCCCTTCCAGGTTTGCTTCAATCAGGTTTGTGCGCTCTAAATTTGCATTGGTCAGGTTAGCATGCCTTAAGTCAGCCGATACGAAATTGGTAAATTGCAAATTTGCTTCGGATAAATCGGCCTGCTGTAAAACCGGCGCTACAAAATTAGATTTAGATAGATCGGTCTTATGAAAATTACTGCGGGTTAATTTACAATTTATAAAATTAACTTCTGATACATCACCATCAAAAACCCCTTCACTCAAGTCACAGTTGATAAAGCTGACTTCAGTTAAAACAGCTTTACTAAGGTCTATATTGTTCATTCCACATTCTATGAACCTGGTCTCTTTGAGGTTTGCAGCGGTAAAATTTAAACCATGTAATATGCATTTATTGAATATTCCACCGGACACATCTATAGCGGAGCAGTCAGTATTACTGATATCCATCTCATTGACTATTTCACCACTTTTAATATGCTTTGACAGTTCTTCAGGTGTCACGATCTGGCCTCCAGTCTTGCAGTTTGGTGAGATCGAGGTTTGCTCCAGTAAAATCTGTGCCGCCTATAGTGGCATTCAGGAACTCTACAGCATAAAAGTTGGAATAACGTAAATCTGAATTGATCAGACGCGCTTTCAACATAGACCCTTCCATCAGGTTTACAGAGGAAAAGTCTGCATTGCTCAGATCTGTTTTCATCAGCATAGCCCTTTTTCCTTCAGCTCCATAAAATCTGGTGTTCTGCAAATTAGCTCCGCTAAAATCCGCCTGGTGAAAACTCGAAAACTCAAATCGACTACCCTGAGCTTCAGTATCTCTCAGGTTAGATTTATCAAGATTGGCATGATCAAAATTGCAGCTTTTTAAAGAACAGCCTCCGGGAAAACGAACATTTGTCATATTAGCTTCAATAAATGTTGAATAATCCAGATTGCATTCAATAAAATTACTGCCTGTCAAATAGGCCGAGGTAAAATCTGTATTTGTTAAAGTACATTGTAGAAAATTACACTCAATCATCTGGCTTCCGACAAATCGTCCTGCACTAAAATCAAGATTTAAAAAATTCGCTGCTTTAAAAATTGAACCACTAAAATCGACTCCTGTCATAGTGGTTTGAAGAAAATTAACATCCTTTAAATCACAATCTATTACCTGTGCGCCTTTCAGGCTCGCCTTACTGAATTCACAGTTATTCAGCTTTGTACGAGTCAGGTTCGAACCCTCAAAAATGCTATCTCCAAAATTAGAGTCCCTGCAATCGGCATCAGTCAAGTTTGCCTTCTGTAGATTGGCATGGGTAATCACCGTACGCTGCAGATTAGCGCCCTGCAAATTACACCCGCTAAAATCTGTATATTCCAGAAAACAGTCAGATAAATCCATGCCTGATAAATCCTTACCGGAAAAATCCACACCCGCAAGATCTTTGCCTGCTAGAGACTCACCTTTATCAAGAGATTTTTGCATCCGGTACTGAATGATATCCACAGGATCTTTATGTGGAAGCTTTCCCTCAATCAGATGTGCACCACTACGATACATTTTTTTTATTTCTGCCTGTGCTACCAACTGTTTCTTTTCAAGCTTTTCAAAACTTATTTCAACTTTTGGCAATTTATCCTCTGCTACCCCCTGTTCTCTCAACTGTTTTTTCGTTTGCTCAATACTGATCAAACTATCCTGTAGATTTTTTAGGGCCTCATCCATGACCGGCCTGGGTAAAGGTTGCTTTTCATTCATCTGTGATATAGAAGCTTTAACCTGCTCATTAACCTGTTGCTCTGCTCTGGTTCCTTTTGCTTTTTCCTGTAACTGCTCAAGCTGCTGTATAACCTGTTTTTTTTTCTTCGCAACCAGTGTATTTACTTTTTCATTGAATTCGTCAAACTTACTAAAATCTATACCCTGTATATCAACTTTACCTACATCATTTTGAGTTGACCCCGGCAGAATTTTTTCTATAACTTTCATTAGCTCCTGTATTTCAGGATCTTCATCCGGTTGCCTGTCTGGCTTTAACAACTCAATAACAGGTGTAGTGTTAATACCTGCCATCTGTAACTTTCCTGTTAACTTTTCAATTTGTTGCTTTTGCAGCTCCAGACTCTCATCAAGTTTCTGTTTTTCAAGTACAACTTTTGTATTGATATTTTCTGAAAATGCACTCTTGGTTTCAGTATCAACAGCATCCAGCAGGCGTATAAAACCACAACGTTCAGAATCAGCAATAATATCTGTTGTCGACATGATATATTTAAATTGTGTTTTATCATCGAGCCGGTTACTCAATGCTTTTTCATAATACTCTTTTGATCGAAGGGCCTGATCAAGATCTTCATAACCCGCCAGCAACATACTTACATCACTTGCATCATCCTCAGCAACTTCAATCACTCCGCGATATATGACAATTCCGGTTTCAGCTTCGGGAAACAGAAAAACTGTTTCAGTTCGCATCTCGACTTCGGTAAATAAAACTGCTTCCGCCTGTTTTTTCTGAATAAAACAACGTGTTCTGAAAGCAGGTAAGCTACCTTCAAGTTCTGCCTTCGACGGGTGCATATTAGTCAGGCTGAATTCTTCGTCTCCCTGCCAGAAACCATCGATCCACTGATCCTCCGGGGCTTCATTGAAATGAGTCCAGTCGAGATCAGGCGGATAACCGGGGAAGTATTCGCGTTGCCATATTTCATCGTATGTGCCCATTTTGCTGGCACGGTATTGCCACATCATGTCCAGCGGAGCAAAACCCGCCGGATCGGGGCGTTGACTTTTTGAAGTAACCAACCAGTCGGGATTTTCTATATTAGGCATAGGAATACGCATTTCACCGAACACATCCACTTCGTCAATACCCTTGCCGACAGGATTGGCTTTATACTCGATACCGCCAAATGCATATTCATAGGTGACAGGCATTGTATTGAAAGATTCAGGAACGCCCGGTGTAGCAATGGCTCTCCAGTAGCGGTCACCAATTACAGACAGGGTTTTATTTACTGCTCCAATATTAAATTGTACCGTGTCGGCAGTAACCGGCTGTCCACCAGGTGAGTAATAATTTCCATACACCAGTACTTCACCCTGTGGTTTAGGCATACAGTAATCCAGTATTCCATCACTACCCATTTGTGCGGGTAAAAACTGCCAGAGATCCTGCTCCATCAATACTTCCTGCCGGGAGTCAAATGGAAAACCCAGAAGTAAGCTAACAGATAACTGATGCCTGCCTAGCCACTCAAAGGTTTTATATTGCAGGCTAAGCTGTAAAGGTTTAAAAACTCTCACTGGATTACTCTTTAAGTTTAATCACTTTTAAAAAATTACATTAATTTTATGCCACTTTGTTCAATTAATACGGCTCCTTCTTTAATCTCTGCCGCCACATACTTGGTTATTGCTACTGCTGTTTTAGCAGCAGTAATTTCAAAATTCTGTAATTTGGTAACCGCGTTTTTAAGAGCAAGCTGCTTGGACTCCAGCTCAACTGCAAGATCAACTTCAATTTTGGCCCCCTGCGCAATTTCAGTTTTCATCCCGGTAAACCATTCCAGAGAATCAGCCAGAGCAAATTCATGTTTAGCACCCAGATACAATTCTATCGACCATGCCAGAGCAAACTCCTGCTTCAATCCTGCATACACTTCCAGCGATTCAGCAAGCGCCATTTCAACCTGACCACCAACAAAAAATGACTCTGTCCCGCCAAACATCCATTCAAATTTGTTACCATAAAAAGTCTCAGTATCTGTGGCCCAATGCGTGGTATCGCTTTCACTTTTGTTATGAATGGTATAGTTTCCACATACGATATTTAATTCACGGCCGCCGGTATCAATCTGTAGCTTATCGTTTTTTAATTCGAGTTTAATACCCTTATCCTGGGCTGTAATCAGACAGTCTTTTTGTGCTTCTATTCTGGTAACACCTTCTGAATATAAAATATTTTTTGCTAGCAAATTTTCAGATGTAGAAGTTTTCTGTTCCGCTGATTTACTCGTTTCGGCTAACGCCTGCCCCTGTTCGTTAACACCACATTCCTGCTTAACTTCATTTTCATATTCACTGATAGCGGTATTTATACTACTAGCACTACCGGCATAAAAGCTATTACCTGCAGTAGCTTTTTGGGTTGCGGTTGTTCCACTTTCCAGCTCGAATGTGCCTATGGTGCTTATCTTGATGCCATCAGTTGAAGCATCAGCATCTACAACATAAGGGTCATTAGGAGTTCCAATCCTCATCCAGGAATTTGCAGTCGGTGACTCCATGACAATTCGATCTTCTCCTTCTACATCACCCATGCGTATCCTGTTGCCACTGCCGGTTTGAACGGTAGATTCAAATTCATTGTCACTTTTCAGTAATGAGGGTTCGCTGGCATTAGGCACCGCACCCACAATAATCGGCTGGTCCGGGTCACCATTGATGAAACTAAGCAGCACTTCAGTCCCACCGGTGAGAGGATAGTAAGAACCTTTACCCTCACCCACATAATTCTGCGCCATGCGTATCCAGGTGCTAGCTTTACGCTCCGGGTCTGTACTTTCTTTAGTGCCATCCGCCCGATCAAACGGCAGTAGTACCCGGTAGCGTCCCTGTTCATCTACCTCCGCTTTATTGAATCCAGTTTCTGCATAGATAAACGCCGTCATGGTCCCATAAAAACGGGGCTTGTGAGTTATTCTGGCAGGACGAAATTGCTCAACAGCGTTTATCGCAACAAAGCTATTACGGTATTGAGGAACAGATTCAGGACTTTTGGTAGCGCCCGTGGACAGAGAAGTATCCAGGTGAAAACCTTCATGATTGACTTCAACAGCAAGGTATTCAACACCATTGTAAGCATCATTCGGATGCATCTCCATTTCGAACAGGTGACCGGACTGTAAACGTATCACACTGCTTTCGCCGTAATAACGCGTTCTTTTACACAAACTTTCTTCAGCCCTGATTTCACTCAGGTATGTAGCTTCATCTGTATCCTGAATATTTGCCCCGTAGATATATTCTGTTCCTCTGCCCATTTGATCAATTGGCGAAGTGTCTGAAATGTCGAGTGCCGGGTGATCCGGATTGAAATCCCTTACCGTAACCCCCGCAGCTAACCGCTGCTTGCGACAGCTCCAGGCATTTATGCAATCGTACTGATTGCTGGTTGATAGCGTCATATCGAAAGTCAATCCCGGCCGCGTAATTGACTCGTAGTTCATATCATTGATAAAAATTATTTTTTCCGCTTCTCCACCAGTTTGATCAAAGTAATAAAAAATACCTTCGTTTTCCATCAGGCGTGAAATAAAATCGTAATCAGATTCGCCAAACTGGCAGACATAATCACGACTGAGCAAATGATTTTTACTCAGTCCATATAAATCATAATCTATCCCGGCACCATCCTCATTTGCACTGTCTAAAACCGTTTCAATAATTTTATCGACGGTCTGCTCCCTGGTAAAAATTTCATTGGTTTTATAGATTGAAAGGCCCCATAGCCGTGGTACTAATATGGCCCGATAATAGACATAATCCTGGGATGTCTGGCGTTCCTGGAAATCGGATAAAATGCCATAAACAGGGAACTCTTTATCATTCAATACAGATATAAATTTAGCCGGAGAATCCAGCACATCATCCAGTAATATTGATGCGGACAGGGGAGCCCTGATTTCAATTTCATATTGATACAACGTGGATATTGCTTCTTTTCCAGTAAAACTAATGACCGTAAACTGATCACCACCCGCAGCATCACTGATGAATTTAAAGTTAGCCTGAACCATCGTACTTTTCCTCTCCATTGACAATATGATGAGTAAAAACGTGCTTCAACATTCCCGTATTTTTTATACTTCAAAAAAACAGAACACCCGTCTAAAACCATAATTTATTTAAGGTTTATACTATTCCGCCCAGTATGTAAAACAATCTATATCTTTTAAAACAAAACCTTCGTTGACCTGAATCATGTTTTATCATGAAGTTGAGCTAACTAACTCCTTACTGATTTTTTAATTCAAATTTTTCCCTCAAAATTAAATGACTTTTAAAAACTGAATTGGACTTATAATTAACAAACTCAGGCGTTTAAATTCAAAATTCATGACATCTCTACAATCTTCTATTGCTGATCAGCCTTTCTATTTATTGCTCAGACCCGAAACTCGTGATTTTCTCCGCGAGCAGGCTTCAGCTTTACGCTTATCGCTGCAGGATTGTCGTCAAAGCTGTGAAATTGCGCTCGATCTGCAAATGTGGGGCGGTGATTCAATCATTGATGTGTGGCCAGATGAACACTGTTTGAATGTTACGGGAAAAGCTCGTAAACAATTGATTATGCAACAATTACGTTCGACTCGGGATAGTCTGCAGGCGAACCTTAATCAATATCCTGATGATAGTGCCGCGGCTAAAATCAGTGCAGCAGCTATACCGCGTGCTATCGAAAAAGAATCGCTAGGATTAGGCCGTTGCCCTGTCGCTTCCCCTCGAACCTTATGCTGTAACCTGCAAACGCTGGATGCTGTTGATAACTGTGGCTACGGCTGTAGTTATTGCAGTATTCAATCATTTTTTGATGGTAAACAGATCAGCTTTGACAAGGGTTTTGCCGATAAACTCAAAAACCTCAAACTGGATCCGGATAAAACCTATCATATTGGCACCGGGCAATCTTCTGATTCATTGATGTGGGGTAATAGCCACGGGGTACTGGATGCGGTCATCGATTTTGCGCGTGCTAACCAGAACGTGATTTTAGAATTAAAAACCAAGTCAGCTAATGTGAAACACCTGATTCGTTCAGATGCTCCGAAAAATATTTTATGTACCTGGTCACTGAATACGCCAACACTCATTACCCATGAAGAACATGGTACTGCCACCTTGGATAAGCGCCTGGCAGCGGCAAGACAGGTGGCCGACGCCGGTTTTACAGTAGGTTTTCATTTTCACCCGATTATTCATTACGATAACTGGGCTGAAGATTATTCAGCTGTGGTCAATCTACTTACAGCACAGTTTACAACCGATGAAGTCGCGCTGGTTTCAATGGGCACATTGACATACATAAAATCAGTCATGAAAGAAATCCGTAAAAAAGCCATCCCCAGCCAGATTCTGAAAATGCCACTGGTGGATGCCGATGGTAAACTGTCGTATCCTGATGATATCAAGCTGTCATTATTTACCCATGTTTACAATAGTTTTCCTGATAGCTGGAAAGAAAAGGTATTCTACTATCTTTGTATGGAAAATCAGCGATTCTGGAAACCTGTTTTTGGATTTGAATATGAATCTAATATCGAGTTCGAATCAGCCATGAAAAATGCCTATAAGGCAAAAATAAACCCTTTCCTGTAAAAACTATGGCGGATTCAACTCTGAAGTGCAACGCAGTTAATTCCAGATCTAGCGAACGA
>CALCSG010000407.1 GCA_937894085.1 uncultured Gammaproteobacteria bacterium
CAGGTTTGGAGAAGAAATCGCTGGTTTACCTGAGCTGGGTGCTACCGGTCGCGGAGAGCAAACTCAGATCGGTACTTATATTGAAAAATCGGTGTCTTCCGAACTATCCGGCAATATTATCGATTTATGCCCGGTCGGTGCATTAACAGCCAAACCTTCACGTTATACGTCGCGTCCCTGGGAATTGATTCAGCATGCGTCTATTGCTGCACATGATTGCGTGGGTTCCAATATTTATGTTCACACTCGCAATCAGAAAGTAATGCGTGTGGTTCCTCGTGATAATGAGCAGATCAATGAAGCATGGATAGCAGATCGTGATCGTTTCAGTTATACCTCGGTCAATCATGCGTCCCGTCTGTTAACTCCAAAGGTTCGCGAAAACGGCAAACTAAAAAATATTGACTGGGAAACAGCGATTAATCTTGCTGTAGAAAAGCTACAGGCTGCGGCTAATCAGAAAGGTGATCTGGCCGGTTTAATCAGCCCGCAATGTACCCTTGAAGAGCATTACCTGTTTCAGAAATTAATCCGTGGACTCGGTTCAAACAATATTGATCATCGTTTAAAACAGATCGATTTTTCGGTGCAGGATAGTATGCCTGCCATGCCGTGGTTAGGTCGTAGCATTGAGTCCCTGCAATCGCTGGATAGTGCATTGATTATTGCAGCTAACCTGAGAACTGAACAACCGATGATTAATCATCGTGTGCGTAAGGCGGTTGTGCATAATAATGCGATTGTTTCATCTATTTCCTCTGTGTCGGGGCAGTATAATTTTGATCTGGCTGAAGACCTGGCGGGAAGTGCCGAACAGGTGGTTCATAATCTGGCATCTGTCGTAGTGGCTGTCGCAAAGAAAACCAAAACTGAGCTGTCAGCTGAATTAGTGCTGTTGCTGGACAAAGTAACCGCAAAGAAAGAGCATAATGCAATCGCTGAGTCACTTGTCAACGGTACGCAATCTGCCATTATTGTCGGTGTACAGGCGGTATCACATCCTCAATATGCTTTGTTGATGCAACTGGCTGAAGCAATTGCCTCCATGACCGAGTCGACACTGGGTTATCTGTCTGAATCAGCCAATACTGCAGGAGCCTGCCTGGCTGGGGCTTTACCAAACCGCTATGCTGCAGCTGTAAATGCAGAGAATAGTGGTCAAAATTCAGTCGAAATTCTAAATGCAAAACATAAAGTGCTGGTGTTAATGGGCATTGACCCTGTTGCTGATATCAATAATGGAACTGTAGTAAAGTCTAGCGTCGATAATAATGATTTCATTATTGCGATTAACAGTTTTGACAATGAATTTAATACTGAATCGGCAGACCTGATATTACCTTTGGCCACATTCCTCGAAACATCTGGTACGTTTGTAAATACCGAAGGTTTCTGGCAATCGTTTAATGGTTGTGCAGCAGCAGCTGGTGAAAGTCGTCAGGGCTGGAAAATTTTAACCGCTTTATCACAGGTTTTATTACCCGCCGATAATAATGAGTATGCCGATTCGACAGCGGTTAGAAATGAATTAAAAGAACAATGTCGAACTTTGAAGCTGGATAACTACGTTTCAATTAAAGCACAGGAAAACAAATTACCGACCCGGCCAAGGGCGTTGCAGAAAGTTTCTGAAACAGCAATTTATGCTGTCGATTCTATGGTACGTAATTCTGAGTCACTACAGTCTTCGGTTAATATGAAAAATGCCAGCTGTCTTCGAGTGAATTCTGCTCAGGCTGAAAAACTGGGTTTAACCGGTGCCGAACAGGTCCATATTAAACAGGGTGACGGAACCGCTATCCTGTCGATGTCTATCGATGAAAACATTCCTGCCGGATGTGTGTGGATTCCAACCGGAATTAAAAAGGTTGAAAATCTAACCACCCTGTTTGGTTCAGTTGAAGTGGAGAAAGTATCATGATCGAGACTCTTGCTCCCTATGTACCCTGGTTACCTGAGGAACTGTTGTACCTGATAGTGACGCTAATAAAGGTTATGGTGATCCTGATACCTTTGTTCGTAATCGTGGCTTATTACACCTATGCCGAGCGTAAGATTATCGGTTATATGCAAATTCGTATTGGGCCTAATCGTGTCGGGCCCAAAGGCCTGTTTCAGCCATTCGCTGATATGTTCAAATTGATGTTTAAGGAAATTATCATTCCGACAAATGCCAATAAGTATCTGTTTATTATTGCTCCTGTACTTGCGTTTGCTCCAGCCATGGGAGCCTGGGCTGTGATACCTTTTAATGATACGTTAGTGTTCAGTAACATTAATGCCGGCCTGTTATATATACTGGCCATGACATCACTTGGTGTTTACGGCGTAATTATTGCTGGTTGGGCTTCCAATTCAAAATACGCTTTATTGGGTGCGATGCGTTCAGCGGCACAAATCGTTGCTTATGAAATAGCGATGGGTTTTGCACTGGTCGGTGTGTTGATGGCGGGTGGTAGTTTAAACCTGGGTGATATTGTTAATGCTCAGGCCGGGTCGATGTATAACTGGTTCTTTATCCCGTTATTTCCATTGTTTATTGTGTATTTTATTGCCGGTTTGGCAGAAACTAATCGTGCACCGTTTGATGTGGCTGAAGGTGAGTCTGAAATTGTTGCGGGTTTTCATGTTGAATATTCTGGCATGACATTCGCGGTTTTCTTTCTCGGTGAATACGCCAACATGATTTTAATATCGATGTTGACAGCACTGTTATTTCTGGGTGGCTGGTTATCTCCATTTCCATCTTTGATGGGTGACAGTATATTATGGTTATTCCTCAAGACTGGTTTCTTTATGCTGCTGTTCCTGTGGTTCCGAGCCACTTTCCCTCGTTATCGTTATGATCAAATTATGCGTCTGGGCTGGAAAGTATTGATTCCGGTGACTATCGTCTGGTTAGTAGTGGAAGGTATATTTGTGTATTACAACGTCGGCCCATGGTTCGCTTAAGGAGGTAATGATAATGATAAAAACAATCAAGTATTATCTGAAAAGTTACCTGTTTCTGGAGCTATTAAAAGGCTTGAGTGTCACCGGTGGTTATTTCTTTAAGAAGAAATTTACGATTCAATATCCTGAACAGAAAACACCGATTAGTCCCCGATTTCGAGGATTACATGCATTACGTCGTTATGCTAATGGTGAAGAACGTTGCATCGCCTGTAAACTGTGTGAAGCGGTATGTCCTGCACTGGCGATTACCATTGAATCGGAACAACGTGAAGATGGAACACGTCGTACCACTAAATATGACATTGATCTGTTTAAGTGTATCTATTGTGGTTTTTGTGAAGAAGCCTGTCCGGTAGATTCTATCGTTGAAACCAATATTTTCGAATATCACTTTGAAAATCGTGGTGAAAATATTATGACTAAAGAAAAATTACTTGAAATCGGTGATCGTTATGAAGCTCAACTTGCGGCAGATAAATCTGCTGATGCGCCTTATCGATAGGTGGGATCACCAGGAATTATTATGCTCGAATCATTAATTTTCTATTTTTTTGCCAGCCTGACAGTCATCTCGGCGGCTACGGTAGTTACGGTCAGAAATCCGGTACATTCGGCATTATTTCTGGTACTGACTTTTTTCAGTACTGCATTCATCTGGATGTTGCTGGAAGCTGAATTCCTGGCAATCAGTCTGGTGCTGGTGTATGTCGGTGCGGTGATGGTGCTATTCCTGTTCGTGGTGATGATGCTGGATATCAATATCGCGCGGATCAGAGAAGGCTTTATCAAATTTTTACCAGTAGGCATTGCGCTGGCGCTGGTCATGTTTGGCCTCATCTACTACGTTGTTTCCGGTGATCAATTTTCGCTGGAATCAATGCCGGCACCGGTTGCCAAATCAGCTGAGTATTCGAATACCAAGGAACTGGGCATGGTGCTGTATACGGAATATGTGTTTGCTTTTGAAATTGCGGCAGTCATCTTACTGGTCGCTATCATTGCAGCTATTTCACTGACTTTACGCAGAAGACCTGGAACCCGTTATCAGAATCCATCGGTACAGATGAAAGTTCAAAAGCAGGATCGCCTGCGCATCATTAAGATGGAGGCAGAAAAATAATGGCCATAGCGTTAAATCATTATCTGGTTCTTGCAGCTATTTTATTTAGCATCAGTATTGCCGGAATTATTATCAATCGTAAAAATCTGATTGTATTGCTGATGTCCATCGAGCTCATGTTGCTGGCGGTTAATATAAATTTTATTGCCTTTTCGCATTACTTGAATGATCTGGCAGGTCAGGTATTCGTATTTTTTATTCTAACGGTTGCTGCTGCTGAAGCAGCCATCGGCCTGGCAATATTGATTGTGTTATTTAGAAATAAACAGTCGATCAATATGGCTGATATCAACGAGATGAAGGGGTAGGTCTGGATATGCAAACTTTATATCTTGCCATTCCTCTGGCTTCGCTGTTCGGTGCGATTGTTGCCGGTCTTTTCGGTAAACAAATTGGTAGAACTGCATCACACTGGGTAACTTCTTTAGGTGTTGCGACATCGTTTGTTTTATCACTGGTTGTTCTGAAAGATGTGGTTATTGATGGCGCCGCTATCTATAACCAGTCGGTTTATACCTGGATGGTAAGTGACGGTATCACGTTTGAAGTTGGTTTTCTGATAGATAGTCTGACTGCATTAATGATGGCTGTTGTCACCGCTGTGTCGTTGATGGTACATATTTATACGATCGGCTATATGAGTGAGGACCCCGGTTATCAACGTTTCTTCAGTTATATTTCTTTATTCACTTTTTCTATGCTGATGCTGGTTATGTCGAATAACTTCATGCAGTTATTTTTCGGCTGGGAAGCAGTAGGACTGGTGTCTTATCTATTGATCGGTTTCTGGTACAAAAAGGAAACGGCCATTTATGCCAATATGAAAGCCTTCCTGGTGAACCGTGTTGGTGATTTTGGCTTTCTGCTGGGTATAGCCTGTATCCTGATGTATACCGGTTCACTGGACTATTACGAAGTATTCAATAAAGCGGATGTTTTATCTGCCAGCACTATGGAAATATTTGACGGACAACCCTGGTCGGTTATAACAGTGGCCTGTATTCTGTTATTTATCGGGGCAATGGGTAAATCGGCCCAGGTTCCATTACATGTCTGGTTACCGGATTCGATGGAAGGCCCAACTCCTATCTCTGCCCTGATACATGCAGCAACCATGGTAACTGCGGGTATCTTCATGGTGTCCAGAATGTCTCCTTTATTTGAGTTATCTGAAGTTGCATTGTCCTTCGTGTTAATCATCGGTGCTATCACGGCCTTTTTCATGGGGCTGGTCGGCATCGTACAAAACGATATAAAACGAGTCATTGCTTACTCTACGCTATCGCAGTTAGGTTATATGACGGTGGCGTTAGGC
>CALCSG010000408.1 GCA_937894085.1 uncultured Gammaproteobacteria bacterium
TCCTCCGTTAACTGCCCAGTTCCTTTTGATTCCGCCTTTTGCAGTACTTTATCAATATCTTTCAGGCATTCGTTAAATTCAGAATAAGATACAAATTCCTGTTCAGCTCGCTTATTCAGGTCTTTTATATCGCTTCTTGCCTTGACTATAGCCTTAACGAACGCGGATTTATCTGCATAATCCTGGTCAGATTCTATTTCCTTGCCGATTTCATCATGAACAACAGCTTGCACAACTCTTAACACATTCTTGGCGTTAGAAACTACAAGTGATCCATTTTGAACCTCGTACTCGATCATCGGAAAGATAGGAGCCATTTTTTTTCGCGCTGGAATAAACTCCTGTTTAGCTTCCAGTCGGTGCTCATTTAAATCTTTATCGAATTGGTACCAGCCAGCAAGTAAAGCTTCTCGACGACCTTCTACCGGGTAATATTTAAAGCTTACTCGTTTTTCGATGGTGCCATCAGAGACCGTAAAAACAGCATATGGCGCGCCAGAAACAAGAATTTGTTGCTCAAGCTGCCAATAGTAATGCGGTTCAAGCAATGCGTTTCTGACATTTTCGGCTAACGTAACATTCCAGCCTTTATGCTCCCATACCAGCAACGGTATTAATGGTTTTACGTATTCACCAGGTGAAAGCTCTTTTAATGCAATACCATCGAACGATGCAAGCAATAATATTGATAACTCACGAAACTGGACAACTCGACTACCGACTAATGGTGGAATTTTTGTCATTAACCACATAGCCATGAGCGGTCTAGCTTCCTCCTCAAAATGATGACCGTCAGCATAAAGTTTTTCTTTAAAACTATCGTCAGGATTAGATATCCATCCTTTTTTAAGATCAAGCAACTGATCTCTTGACATGAATTTAGACTGATTCATCATTGCCGCTGCTTCTGATGCCGTGTAATGGTCCAGCCTGGCTGTTAACCATGCGTCACTACCTTGATCTAAAGGTAATATATTCATTGACTGATCCATTGTTTAATTCTCCACGCTTTGAACGGTAAAGCTGTTGATTGTTTTTTCCTGTTCAGCCGTTAATTGATAGCCCTGATTCGCTATAAAACCAATAACCTCGGAGTGAGTCATTTCGCCAGACTCAATTTTGTTCTTAAGAGTGTCATGAAAACCCATAAATTCATTATCAGAGAGCACGCCTTTAGATCCTGGACCGGTTTCTTCTGATGGTTTTTGCTGGTTTCCACTTATTTCACCAGTTGATGTATTGATTACCTTGTACTGTGAATCATCTAAATCAATAATATCTTCCAGATTGTCGGCAGCTGGTAGCCCCATTGAAAGTTCTGGAGCAACAGTGTCTATCATCCATGCTGCAGCCCTGTAGGCAAACATTTTTTCTGGCATTGTTTTCCATTTTGAACCTGATTTGCTGGCCCATCCCTCGGCATTAACAAGACCCCAGTCAATAACAGGGCCCTCTACCCGCTCTCCTGTAGATTTTTCGATAGCATAAGCCCTGCACGCCCTATCTGTTTTACCTGCAGTGCCTTTCCATTCGTATCTGATTGCAGTGAATTTGCCGCAATGATTAAACGTGGCTATTAAAAATTTGCTAGACCAGCCGGGGTTACCATGAACCATATAAAGATTTTGCATTACCATTAATGGGCTGGCCGACATTCTCTGTGCCATTTCTAGTGCAATAATGGCGTTGCCCATATTATCCGCACCTCTATATCGCTCAGGGACCATTGTTGAAGAAGTTAATGCTCTGGCCATGCGTTGAGCGGCCTCAAATCCTTCCGGGCTGGAAAATGCAGTTACTTGTTGAAGCTGTTGCGGTTGTTCTTGTTGATTAATTAATTTCATTTCATTGCTCATGATAAATATCCTCTGTTTAGTTGTTGAAGTAGTTGATAATAAGTAAAAGTGAAACGGCAAAAAAAGACACCTTAAGAGCATTTTTATAAAGTTCCTTTCTATCCGTTTTTGAGTCAGGATTGTCACTATTTATCCAATCCTTTTTTGCAAAATCTCGTCCTATGTATTTCATTTTAAGAAGCGACCAGCTTTGTATGCTTTATTGCATTTTATAAGTAGAAGTAATTCAGCGTAATTCAGCTCTTTATTGATAAATCTATGCTCGTTTAAAAGTGATTCAGCATACTTAACTGATCGATTGCAGTCTTTATCAGTAACCACAATGACCGTTACAGGTATTGTTATTTTATTTATTCCGATTGAATTAAGAATAAGATTAACAATGTGTTCTGATTCTGATTTCATAGCTTGCCACCTGTTATTGCTTTTTCTTCATCGAGCCATTGTTTATGATTTTTAATTTCATTTTCAATACGCTTCATTTCCTCGATATCAGCAACAGATTGATCTATTAATTGAGTCTTGAAGGCTGTTATATATTTTTCATATTCAGAAGAATCGATATAAAGAGAAGATCCCAAACCGCAGCTTTTTGTTGATCCGAGCTTTATGGAATTTATATTAATATCACTATTTATTAGCCGATACTTTATTGTTATTGTGAGCCCAACAGCTCCTACCCTGGGTAGATTTGTTTCAAATACGTGTGATAATCCGCTCATTCCATTTCCTGTATAAGTTTTAAGTAACAACGAAAATATAATTTAATTTATTGGTTTAGTCAATAAAGATATTGATATCATGTATAAATAAATATATATTCACTGCCATGAACGATAAAACAGAAATAGAAACTCCGATCCAAAAAGCTATTAGACTTGGCGGAAACCAGACAGGCCTGGCTGAAAAGCTTGGCGTTACTCAACCTTTGATAGCTCACTGGAAAAAAAGGAATGAAGTTTCCGCTGAATACTGCCCTCAAATAGAGAAAATTACAGGTGTAAGGTGTGAATTACTGTGTCCGAGTGTCGAATGGTCGGTAGTCAGGAATTCTCACTTAAGGAAATCTGCTGGTATACCAGAGTAATGCGTTTTTTCTCCTCCTTTGGTCGCATTACATGTATATCTATTTTAGTGGTCTCTTTACCCGGCTTCGGTCGGGTATTTTTTTAGGATAAATTATGGCTAGGCCTACTAAACAAGGTGTCGATTACTTTCCAATATGGAATCCTCATTTTAGAGTAGAGGAAAAGTTTTGGGGGGAAGGGAGAAGGTCTTACAAGGCATTGAGAAATTCATCCAGCAGCTTTATAAAAAAGGATGATGTTAGATCGTCTATTCTAAAAAAATGTAATTACAAATGTGTATTTTGCGGAAGCAAATCAAAATTACAAATTGATCATATAGTATCTGTTTACCAGGCGTTTAAAGATAAGCGTTATATCGGTATTCTAAACAGTTATATAAATCTTCAAGTGCTATGTGAAAAATGTAACTGTGGAAAAACTCCAGAGAACTGTAAATGAATTACTACAAAAGGCATCTTGGTGATTATGCAAAAAAAGCAGGACGTTTATCAATGCTGCAACACGGAGCGTTCAATTTATTAATCGATTCGTGTTATGACCGTGAACAATTCCCAACAATGGAAGAGGCGTTAGACTGGGTATGGGCATCAAATTCAGAAGAAGAAGATGCTGTTAAGTTTGTTTTAAAGAAGTTTTTTGTCCTAAAAAATGGTGTTTATATACAAAATCGAATTAAAGAAGAGCTCGATATTTACCATGAAAAAGCAGAAATAAATAAGCGAATCGCATGGGAACGTGAAGAAAAAAAGAAGGCAGCTAAAAGTAATAGAGAGCCAATATCATACGAAGCGTTCATAAAACAGCAACGAAGCGTGAACGAACCGTTAGAAAATATGCAAGAGTGGCAACCTAACCATAAACCAGTAACCAGTAACCATAAACCAGTAACCAATAACCAAGAACCAAATATAAATATAAAAAAACCTTCTTCGTCTGTCACAAAAGAAAACAGTGACAAACCAAAAAAATATAAATTTACAGATAACGATAAAAAAGTAGCTAACTACATTCACAATAAAGTTCTGGTAATTAATCCATCGATGAAAACACCAAACATCGAGTGCTGGTCAAATACTATTAGATTGATGCGTGAATCAGATAAAAGATCATACGATGATATCTATCAAGTTTTTTCATGGGCCAACCATGATGACTTTTGGCATACCAATATTTTAAGTCCATCAAAACTAAGAAAGCAGTTTGATGTGCTTAATGTAAAAATGAAATCAATCATGAATGGCAACCTGACTAAACCACCATGGAGTATTTTGCCGAAAGAAAATGATGAATCACTGAAAACATTCGCATTGAAGCATGGTCTTCAAAAGCCGTTACCAGGCAACTCGTGGTATGAGTATCGCGGTAGATTGCAGAAAGAAATTAATCAAAGGCTGAATACGCAATGAGCGAAGTAACCAAGCTAATGCTGAAAGAGGATTCCAAGTTTCTCGGAGAAAGGGTTAGGCAGTTAAGGCGGTACCGACCTACTGAAATCTGCGATGGCTATTATAAAAAATTCATACAAGGCATGAGCAACGAACCGGTTGAGCATAAAAAAAACAATGCTGGAAGGCACAAGGCAAATAGCTGGCTAAGAGATTTATAAAATAAATTACGCATAAGGAGCGGAAAATGAGCACTGAAAAAGTAGAAGAAAGAAATTATTTCATCGATAAGAAGAATATCAGAGTAGATATTATTCCTCACAAACATGACACAAAGCTATCTGAAATAAAATATGAAGAGAAAATTCTGATAGTTGTAAAAGGCAAAGTTGTAAAGCGATTTTACAAAGAAATATTTTGCCAGAGAAAGGGGTGTGATAACCAGATTTTAGCAAGGTACGTTAAATGCGGTGATAGCTACACTATAATCCAGACTGGCAGACACAATGAGTCAAAGTGCTGTAGCCCTGAGTGTCGCGGATCTTTTAAGCACGAAATAATGACAGTCATTAAAGAAAGCAGAAGAAATCACGTTAAAACCAAAGTTAGGAATGGCTATCCTGCCATACCAATAACGATGGAGCAGGCAATCAGAACAGCAACTTATATTGCCAGGCTGTAGAGACATGAGAAAATCAAACGGACAAATACTCGTCGATCATGAAATTCTCAGGCAAAGAATTGCTTTATTAAATTGGTTCAAGTCTGAACTTGTTGGAAATTGTAAGTTTTATAATATTTTTGGCACTGCGGTTAAACCTATGCGAGACAACTGCCTGGTTGAGGTTTTTAATTTATCTAAAACGATCAGTAAAGAGAATCAAGAATTCGCATCCTATGACGATGTTCTTGAGAAAGAAATACTGGAAGGGAATGTTTGCTGCTACTGTCAATATGCCATGATTCTCAAGCGAGGGCTAATATCTCGTACAAAAAAAGCCATTGGATTAAATAAGCGAGCTATTAGTGCTCGGGCAAAATTGCTTTTAAAAAAATGCGTTAACTATCTTGGAAAGGATTTTTAAAATTATGAATAAATTACAGATAAGGTTTATCCGGGTAGCGAATAGTAAACGATGGAGGCTTACGGAATTTGAATGTGACTTCCTGGATAGCATGGATTCAAAAGGTGAAGACTATGAGTTATCCAAAAAAGAGAATCATATTTTAAACCAGATTCAACGGAAGACGAGTTAATAATGGCATCAGTTAAATTCAAATCAAAGCATCATGCGCACAATCAGCGTAAACATTGCTGGGCATGCACTAAATGCTCTGCTTTTTACACAGTAAAGCAAACAGCATGCCTTGATTGCCATAACCAGCTCCAATATTTCCCGAGTCAGGGTGAGTTTTTAAGGTTTAGGAATTTACAGTTACAATTGAGAGCTGGCGCAATAACAGATCTTGAGCTACAACCGACTTACCCGGTTGTGATTAATGGTATTAAAGTTTTTGAATACAGGGCTGATTTTAAATACAAACGAAAAGGGATAGAAATAATTGAAGATTGCAAAGGTTCGCTAAACCCAAAGTATCATGACCCAGTGTTTTTGCTTAAAAAGAAGGTTGTCGAGGCTATATACGGCATCAAAATATCAATCGTAACTTAACAAATATAGGTGACAAATGAACGCAAAAGAAAATGATTTCGCTAATGAAATAAATAAGGCGCTGAAGGAAAGTAATACCAGTATCGGCGGCAGTAAACAGCAGGGCAGTGGTCCTGTTCAAGCTTCAGCTTCAGTGTTTGAGCCAGACTTTTCGCAAAGCAAACAGCAGGCAGGAACTAAAGTTGAGGGTTCTACGGAAACAGAAAGTATCTGGAATGCTGAAACAGCCGAAAAGGTTGTTGAATTTGCTAAAACACAGGCAGATATCAAAGAGCAGCGAACAGCATTAAACGATCAGCTGAAGGCCGCAAAGTCTACGTTGATTGCAATGGGTTTTAACGGCGAGGCAATGGAAGCTGCTATTAAATACTCAAATACAGAAGAGGGCAAAAGAGAAAACTTTGATATCACTTATGCTTATTTTCGTAAATGCTTGGGTCACCCCATACAGGACGATCTCTTTGTTGCAGCAATGCGTGAGCAGGTTAATGTTTCTGTAAAAAATAAATCAACTTCCAATACTCTTGCTTCAGAAGATTAAAAGATAAGCCCTGGCTGCGAATAATAAATATGACTCGTTCACCGATAGACACGGATGCAAAGTTCTGTCCATACTGTGGCGAGTCATATTTCCGTCTTAAATATAAATCAGGAAGGTATCAAGAGATCAGTAGGTTCAATGATCAGGGCAGTTGCGGAAAGCCAGAGTGCGCAGAAGAGCATCGATCAGAAGTAATGAAAAAGTCATGGGATAAAAGAAAAGGGATATCGGACCGAGATGAATTTGAAAAATCACCGGTAGATGCTTGGTTATCAAAAAGTTATTCAAACATAAATAGCGTGAGGTATAAAAAGTGAACTCAATAATCGCAAAAAAAATAAATATACTTACTCAATTAGTTCCTCAATTATTTTCAGGCAAATCTAGCAATTTTATATATCGCAGAATTGAAGAAAATGATTTATACAAAAGTATTATATTTGATTACGAAAATTTTATTAAAGAACTCAATGATGAGGTTATTTTTGTAGGTTATTCACCTGTAAAGCTTTCGGTTAAATGCAATAACGTAGTAGTTTTTGATTTAAGCGATAATGATAAAATTGATTTAATTAATACACAGGCAACAGTTGATAAATATGAGGAATTAGTGCAAAAACAAAGTGATATCGTTTATGAAAAAATACTTGAAGAATTTGGAAGTAAGAGGATTACCCATTTTGCAGGCCAAACATTATTTGTTGATGATAATTTTTATTTTATTTATGGATACCATTGTGAGGATTTAAAATGAGCAGCGGAATAATAATTCCAGAATCAGCGAAAAAGAAAGGTCATGGTATTGTCTTACCTATAAAACAAAAGGCTATGTCACCTCTTGATGTTCAGGTTGAGTCATTGAAAAGAGTCATGGATACTCTTTCGAGAGAGGATCAAATTAGAGTTATGGAATATGTTGATCGATTCCAAAGGATGATAAACAAAGGCGGTAAGATAGTAGAGCTGGCGTTTACTATTGTTGGCGTTGAAATGGCTCATAAGGATTAGTCTAATGAAGATTGAAAAATTCATATCAACAGGATCTCAAATGTGTAAATTGGGAAGACATGAATGGTCTGTTCCTCGATTATTTGAGTTATCCAAAAATTTACCAGTCATGGATATACCTTTAAATCATTTGAATGTATATCACTGCTACGAAAAATTAACTTTAAGGGATATGGTTTCGCATTTTCAAGCCATAAGCCGGGCTGATATGAAGTACCCAATTATTCTAGATGAAGATGGGGAGATAATGGATGGTAGGCATAGGATCATGCGCGCATTAATGCATGGTGACGTTTCTATTAAGGCTGTTAGGTTTGATAAAAATCCATCACCATGCAATGTTCTTGATGAAGATTAATGATGTTGTTGTCCATCTTGAGCATGGTTGTAACTGGATGTTTCCAGGGTGTACTAAAAACCCAAGATCAGGAAATAGAAGAGTGAAGATAATTTCTCTTTATCATGATGATCGATGCGCTGTTATATCTCCGGTATCAGGGAATGGCAAAGAACAGGAATATGTTTGCAATGTTAGCGACTTAAAATGTCATGAAAAATAAAAACGGACTAACTAAACAGCAACAGGGGTTTTGCAACTCTTATCGTACTGACCCGGAGCTGAATGCTACTCGTGCGTATCTGGAAAATTACAAAGTTAAATCGGATAAAGTAGCCCAAGTCTGCGCGAGTAAATTGCTATCAAATGCTATGGTCCAGAAATACCTGGCTGAGAAGCATGAGATAGCAGAACTTAAAGCTGATTACGATCAGGAGCAGTGGGTTAGAGACATGCTGGAAATAAAAGACATTTGCATGGGTCATAAACCTATCACCCTTTATACAGAGGTTCCAGACAAAGAAGGCAAGCCGAAAAGGATAGAGGTCAGTCACCTTGAGTTTAACCCGGCGGCAGCAATCAAATCGCTTGAGACAATGGCTAAGTTCAAGCAGTGGATAGCTTCAGAAAAACCAGCTGAACAGTCAGTTAAAGCAGTACAGAACAATTACCGGATCAACTTTTATGCGGTACCAATTGATGATTAGTAAAGAAAAAACGTCAAATATCAGCATTTAATAGTTGTAAAACGTCAAATGCTGGCGTATATTCAAATCAATCCCAAGGCAATCCAGCCAGGGTAATAGAAAAAGGAAATAGGAAAATGCCAAACCAAATAAATACAGAAGATCAATCTACTTATGTTGTTGTTCCAACAGGCCACAATGAAGATAAAGAGTTAGATGATATGGTTATCGCTGAAGCTATTGAGATATTAGAGAAACGCGTGTTTAAAGAAGAATTCAAACTCACCACTCCAGATGATGTTAGAAACTATGTAAAACTTAAAATGCGACAGTTGGAGCATGAAGTATTCAGCGTTATCTTTCTTGATAATAAACATTACCCAATTTCATTTAACGAAGTTTTTCGAGGCACACTATCATCTGCAAGCGTTTATCCCCGCGAAGTTGTGAAGGAGGCATTAAAAGCAAATGCTGCAGCGGTGATATTGGTTCACAATCATCCATCTGGGAGCCCTGAACCAAGTCAGGCAGACCAACATATAACAAGACGTTTGGTTTCAGCCTTGGAGCTTGTTGATATTCGTGTTCTGGATCATCTTGTTGTTGGTGATAGTGTTACGAGCTTTGCTGAAAGAGGGCTGTTGTAATGGATGAAAACAGCATAAAGAAAAGATTAATTGATTTAATTATAAGTGAAGCAAAGTCCATCGGAGTTAATGTCGATGGTGATATGTTTTTTGCACTGGCATTTAGGTCAGAAGAAGAACTAACAAATATAGCTCGTGG
>CALCSG010000409.1 GCA_937894085.1 uncultured Gammaproteobacteria bacterium
ACTGCAGTCTGATCAAGCTCTTTAATTAAACGGATAAGTGAGGGGACGTTACGCCTTTTTTCAATAATAAGCAGCAGTTCAACCGGATTACCCTCCCCCATATCACCATCGAATGAAACAACCTTAAATCCCTCGTTACGTAACATTTCTGCCAGGACATCACGATTGAATGATATACAACGGATAAGTTCATTCCCAATAGCAAAACGGCTTTCAATCCACATGCCAACAAAATTACCCACGGCAAAACCGCCGGCATAGGCCACTGCAAGATACCAGTGATCAAGGTTTGTCAAAACCTGAGATGCGGCAACTACCCAGATTATAATTTCAAAAAAACCAATAAATGCAGCCAGAAATTTGTGGCCACGAAATATAACAATAGTTCGAAAAGTTCCAAGCGAAACATCTGCAACTCGGGCAAAAAAGATAAGCGGTGCCAACAGATATGGATATTCGACTAATAATTCAATCATTACTTCTCGTTAGTTAATTACGCTTAAGATATAAGCAGGATGAATTAAGAGACTTGTTTTTAGTAGTCAATATTTAACTATGTTTCATGTGGTTTTATTTTATAGGAATAAAAAAGTTTAGTACTTTATTTTTTGCCCGCATTTGGATCGACAGAATTCGCGTAATGTTTTCCTCCTGCGAGTGGGGTAATAAAATTAAATGGTTTATCCCGCTATTTAAAGCTGTCCTGAATATGCGCAAATTAGGTTCAGTGTTATACTACGCGGCTTTTATTGACTCGGCATTGTGCTGGAACCAGACTATGAAATTTATTGATGAAGCAATTATCCAGGTGCGTGCCGGCAAAGGTGGCAATGGCATAGTCAGTTTTCGCCGTGAGAAATACATCCCGATGGGTGGGCCAGATGGTGGTGACGGTGGTGATGGTGGTTCGATATACATGATCGGTACTCACGGGTTGAATACATTATCTGATTTTCGTCACCGTCGTAAATACGTGGCAGATAATGGCAGAACAGGCCAGAGCCGTAATAAAACAGGGCGCAAGGGCGAAGATGTGATTGTGCCTGTTCCACTTGGCACGATTGTAAAAACACTGGAAAAAGATGAGTTAATAGCCGATATTTCCGATACCGAAGTACCCGTACTGATTGCTCGCGGGGGATTTCACGGCCTGGGCAATACACGTTACAAAAGTTCTACCAACCGTGCGCCACGGCAGTGTTCGCAGGGAACGGAAGGTGAATTATTCGATCTCCAGCTTGAACTGAAAGTGCTGGCAGACGTGGGTTTGCTGGGTATGCCAAATGCAGGAAAATCGACGTTCATCCGTTCAGTATCAGCCGCCAGACCAAAAGTTGCCGATTACCCTTTCACGACCCTGCACCCCAATCTGGGAGTAGTCAGTGTAGCACCACATCGTAGTTTTGTGATTGCCGATATCCCTGGTTTAATCGAAGGCGCATCAGAAGGCGTCGGCCTTGGTATCCGCTTTCTGAAGCATTTACAGCGTACTAAATTGCTACTGCATATTATTGATGTGGCTCCATTGGATGAAGGCCATGATCCGGTTGATGATGCGCTTAAGATACTCAAAGAACTTAAAAACTACGATGAATCGCTATTCGACAAACAACGCTGGCTGGTACTCAACAAGCTCGACCTGTTGCCGGAAGATGAACAGCAACAACGTTGTCAGCATATAATTGACGGGCTTAACTGGAAAGGACCGATTTATCAAATAAGTGCTATCAATAAAACCGGGGTGGATCAGTTATGTTACGACATCATGGATATGATGGAGGAAGCAGCTGCCACTCAACTTGCAGCTATAGAAGCAAAAAAAGAAGCGAAAAAAGTAACTGAACAAGTAACTGAACAAGTAACTGAAGAAGATAAGCAGGATGAACAGAATTAAGCGTGTTGTTGTTAAAATCGGTAGTGCCCTGATTACCAACGGTGGCAAGGGACTGGACCACCAGGCAATTACTCAGTGGGCCGAGCAAATGGCTCAACTACGCCTGTCAGGAATTGATGTAGTACTGGTTTCGTCCGGTGCGGTTGCAGAAGGCATTACACGACTGGGACTGAAAAAACGTCCAACCAGTATTCATATTTTACAGGCTTCAGCGGCTGTCGGACAAATGGGGCTGGTGCAGGCTTATGAAACCTGCTTTCATCAGCATGGAATACAAAGTGCCCAGGTTCTATTAACTCATGAAGACCTGGCTAATAGGCAGCGTTATTTAAATGCCCGCACAACGCTCAGAACCTTGCTGGATTTTGGTGTGGTTCCTGTAGTGAATGAAAATGATACTGTCGCAACCGATGAAATAAGGTTTGGTGATAACGATACGCTGGGTGCCCTGGTAGCCAATTTAATTGAAGCTGATTTACTGATTATTTTAACCGATCAGAAAGGCCTGTTTGATAGCAATCCCGATCAGAACCCGAATGCTAAATTAATTCAAAAAGCTGATGCCGATGATGAAATGTTGCTTGGCTTTGCAGGAACCAGCAAAGGAGCTCTTGGTCAGGGCGGTATGCAGACAAAAATTATTGCTGCTCAAAAAGCAGCGCGCTCTGGCACCAGTACGGTGATAGCTTACGGGCGTGAAGAAAATGTCATCAAGCGAGTCGTTAACGGCGAAGCTATCGGTAGTCACCTGGCAGCCAGTAAGGGACAGATGGCTGCACGCAAACAGTGGTTAGGCGGGTATATGCGTTGTGCCGGTGAGCTGGTGCTGGATGAAGGTGCGGTCAGGGTGCTGCATAAATCCGGGGCCAGTCTACTGCCTATAGGGGTCAAAGAAGTAAAAGGATATTTTAAGAGGGGAGAAGTCGTATCCTGCCTGTCTCCCGAAGGCAAAGAAATCGCACGAGGCCTGGTAAACTATCCTGATGAAGAAGCGAGAAAAATCATCGGGCATACCAGTAAACAGATAGCCGGCATTTTAGGTTATGAAGACGAAGCAGAAATGATCCACCGGGATAATTTGATATTGCTCAGTTAATATCCAGAAAATTGTTAACAACCGGGAGAGTTTTAATACCCGATCATTTTTTAAATATTTTTTACCACGAACCAGGGCAGGATGCCGGTAGATATGACTACATGGATGCAGGAGACATAATCGAGACACGAAATACATGAAGAAAGAGACTGTGAATTAATATTCCGTTCAGCGGGGATAAATATACCGCTAACATGTCCCTCTCTAGCCGTTATGCGCTAAATAATCAAATTACTCTTTACTCAACTATCAGGAAATTATCAAATGAGGAATTACCGCTATCTATTAATAGCTATCCTTTTCTTATCAGCCAATGCTCATGCGTTCCAACATAAAATAGAAATAATTGAGCAGTTTGATAACTTAAGAATGGTCTCGTTTATCACTATTGAAGATATTAATAGTAATCCTGAATGGGACCCTGATGTAGATGTTCCACCTTTGACTGTTGATAAAGCCATTCAGGCGGTTAAAGCTTTCGTGAAAGCTTCAGGATCCATAAAAGAAATTGAAATAAGACAGGTGCCAAAGCATGAAAAACAGTGGCATTACCTGATTAAGGTGAATAATGATTCAATGAAATCCAAATACAGTGTTTACCTGGTTTTAATGAGTGGCAAGGTCATTCCAGCAATAATTGAACCGCAGGGATATAAATAAAATATTGAGCTAAAGTACCCGTGACTAGCTTAAGCGGAAGTATAAAACATGTCGTTTAGCCGGGTGTTAAACCTTATTCTGATTTGCAATAAACTGACTCACATGGATGTGAGAAATTCAGGTATTGCAGGGGCATATATCTTCCATAGTGCGCGTCACAGGAGCCAAATACTCAGAATTCCCCTGAAAATAATGAAAGAATTGATTCAGTACAAATAAGTGATTATTGTTCTTTTCTATATCAACCTTTTTAACCAAAAATTAAGGTCAACCCGATAATATATATTCAAAGGTTACTTACCTTTGAATTCAACAGTTAGGAGTACAAATGAGATACACACATGATACATGGTCGGTTGACCTGCCAAATCACTGGCAAGTTGAAGAAACCGACGAGTGTCTTGCAATGTACGATCCTGACGGTGTTGGTACATTTCAAGTCAGCTCCTTCTTCAAAGAAGATGGAAATGTAACATACGATGACCTATTAGAATTCGCAGAAGTTGAAAGTCCAGAGAAAACAGATTTACCATTTTTAAATGGTATTTTTAAGAAAAAAATAGATGGCGGGGACACATTCTTTAGTTAGTGGCTGTGCGGCGAAAATCATCTTGTATCTGCTACTTATATTTGCAACACTGAAGATGAGAGTATTGAAATGCAAGAAAGAGCAGAAATTATTAACTCTCTGCGGTCACATCATGCGTAAGTCCACTCCTAACAAAGCAATTAAAAATCTCCCACAAAAAAACGTGGGCTGGACTCGCTAACGCTAGTCCTTTTATTGCGGTATTAGGCTTCCAAGCGTTCCAATGGATCCAGAGCAAGGCGTAGTTAAGGTCGGCCGGCAATTGACTAACTCGCGTAAAAGATCTTTGGAGCACATATCGGCCAATACTGGCGGCGTAATGAGGAATCTTGGAAAAGACCCAGAAACTAAGATATTCTTGTTTAATGTAATTGATTAAAAAAATATACATTGGGTAGCAGCATTAGAAATTTACTTCGAGCAGAACCTAGCCCCAAGCGTTCCCTCCGGTCGCTTAGACTAGGTATCGCATAACAATTTGCTGCACCGGACTCCGAATACCGTCACGATTTTTGCTGAGCAAAATACGCGCCAGTTTGCTACGCAGGTGAGCAAGGCGTTATAAGCCGAAGCATTATTGACTAAATACGTCAATGACGTATACTTCGGCATATGGTCATTATTGAAACATCTATCTTTACGAAACAAATCAACTCTCTGTTAAAAGATGATGAATATCGGGCTTTACAAAACTATATTGTAGAAGTACCAAATTCTGGAGATATTATTAAAGGTAGTGGTGGTATACGAAAGCTTAGGTGGCAAAGTAGCGGACAGGGGAAAAGAGGAGGTGCCAGAATTATTTATTTCTGGGCTACAAGCGAAGAGCAAATCTTTATGCTGTATGCTTATCCGAAGAAAGACATGTCCGACTTATCAAAAGATCAGTTATCAATACTCAAAAAAGTAGTTTATGCGGAGTTCAAAAATGAAAGATGAGCATTTCAATGAATTAATTTCCAGCATCGAAGAAGCTGGAAAAATTAAACGTGGCGAAATAAAGGCTAAAAATATCACAGAGTTTTCTGAGCCTGATGTAAAAGCAATACGAGAAGATGTAGGCTTTAGTCAGTCTAAATTTGCAGCATTAATTGGCGTAAATCTGCGTACACTCCAAAACTGGGAACAAGGGCATAGACACCCCACTGGCCCAGCTAGAGTTTTACTTAGGCTGGTGAAATCAGACCCTGTTTCAGTCTTTAAACAGCTACATCTAAATGGCTTATAACAAAGCATTTTCAGTCGGAAATTTTGCGCCGCTCGGTCTGAAAAATCCAGCTGAAATGCGACGTTCAGGCTGTAGAATAACTCCAAGTTTGGGTTGATTTTTGGTAAACTACCTGAAAAGGTAATGGAGTCAGTACGATTCCAAATTACATTCCCTATGATCACAATCAAAGCTCCATGGTTGTCATCAATTATCAGGATCAGCTACAGCCAGGTACTTTCGTGCATGCTTAGGTGATTTTTATTTAGTCTTAGAGGAAAGAAAAAAGTCCAGGAGCAATGGCAGTTGTACTGTATTGTCCATAACATAGAAAAACAGAAAAATAGCCTCATTAAGGTGGAAATGAAGTCAATAAATCAACAATATCGGCTAAATATAGAAAAGAAAAAAATAGAATTGAAAAGATTTAAAAATACCGGCAAAGTAAACGCCATTATAAAAAAATGGTTGTAGGGAAAGCATGTTCTAATTTGGCTTTTTCTACAGCCTTGTTATGTTTTAAACAGAAATTAGTAAAAAATCATGGCTCAAGGAAAAAATATAAAACTGATTAATAAAAAAGTCAGAAAAGGTCAAAAAGGTTACCCTGTTGCCACAGTTGCTTTTTACGGCCCTACAGATAAAGTAGCTTCAAAACTGGTTTGTAGCATTATAAAAAATGAATATGCTGAACCTGAACCAATGAAAAAGTGGATTTCTGAAATAGACCTAAGAAAATCAGAAAAAATACTTGGAGAGGTTTTAGAGTTTATTGACGCTAACAAAGTAAAAACCGTTAGCATGATTAATTCAATTATTGGCTGTCCTCATGAAGAAGGTATCGATTACCCTGAAGGTGAATCATGCCCTGAGTGTAAATATTGGAAAGGTCGTGACAGGTTTACCCATGAATTATTACATTAGTAACAGGCATAACAAAAAAATACACCCTGAAGCAGTAAAAACGATAGACAGCTACTAATTGAAACCTGAGATCAAAGATAAGCTACATTCTGACCCGGTATTTAAAGCGACTTTTTATAGGTTTGTAGTTGCTGGGAAACCCCGGAAAATTGCACTCATTGCGGGTGGTAGAAAAATGATTGTAATACTATATACAATGCTAAGAGACGGTGTTTATTGGCACGAGTTGATAAGCTCGGGTTAATATAAACGTCAAACGGTTTAATTAAAACTCACGAAACTCGTCGATAAAACAACCGTGTTGCTCAACGAATTCATTGTATGCCTGTATTGCGTTTTTATTTTTACATTTACATTTTTCTGTTTCGGATTCAGCTAATCTAGCTTTTAATGCTTGTTCTAAAGTAGCTGATAAGTTAATGTTTAAAGCTCTTGAGCG
>CALCSG010000410.1 GCA_937894085.1 uncultured Gammaproteobacteria bacterium
GGTAAGAGTGGATAAACATAAGGTTAATGGTGAATTTGTATTAACAGGCTCTCATCAACTTGAACTCAATGCAGCTATTACTCAGTCTCTGGCGGGCAGAACCGCCATTATCAAACTACTACCCTTTTCCATTCATGAATTGAAACAGGCCGATATTTTCTTTGATCATTTTAAAGACTATTGCTTTCAAGGTTTTTTACCCCGTATATATGACCAGAATCAACGACCTCAAAAAGCTTATGCAAACTATTACCAAACCTATGTTGAAAGAGATGTCAGACTTTTAATTCAGCTTAAAAATGTTAGCTTATTTGAAAAATTCATAAAATTACTAGCGGGTAGAGCGGGTCAACTTATTAACTATCAATCTTTAGCCAATGATGTTGGCGTAGATCAAAGCACAATTAAACACTGGCTTTCTATTTTAGAAGCATCATTTATAATTTTTAAATTACCACCCTACTTCGAAAATTTTGGAAAACGCCAGACCAAAAATCCAAAATACTATTTTATGGATACCGGTTTACTGGTTTATCTGCTGGATATCAGCAACCCATCACAAATAACCAGAGATCCTTTAGTCGGAAATATCTTCGAAAACCTTGTCGTTATGGACTGTTTGAAGAACATTTTGAATAAAGGTGACATGGGCAATATATATTTCTATCGTGATAGTAATGGAACAGAAGTTGATTTATTGTTTCAACATCAGGGTAAGTTAGTCGCTATTGAAATTAAATCGAGTGCCACTTTTCATGCTTCTCAATTCAATAATATTGAAAAGCTACAAAAAATATCCTCGCAAAATATAAAAGCTTGTGTAGTTTATAGCGGAAAAAGCAAAAATTTCAGCTCCGGAAAATCACTATTAAACTTTACTAAACTACATTCACTGTTTGAATAACAGGGACTAAAACACACTCACTATTGCAACTATCGACTGGATACCCGGATCAAGCCTGAGTATGACGGAAAATGACGTTAGCATAATAGACTGAATTATCGCAAAAAATTAAACAACGAAGAGCTGGTGATCCTGGCAAATACGGCCTGAGCGGCATCCAGTGTTGTTTGCTCGAGGGTTAACTGGCTGATTGCTTCGGCCAGGTCGGTGTCTCTTATCACCGATAATGTTTTTTGGGTGACTAATATTGTTGACTCATTATCATCAAACTGGGATTGCAGGGCATTTAACCGCCCACCAATGCTAGTTCTGGCTTCTAATACCTGTCCAAACGCAGTATCCAGATCGAGCAGAACCTGAGCAATGTCAGAGTGTATCGACGAACTGTCTTTGCCGGAGACCGTTGTACCTGCAGCCGTAAAATCTGCGATAGTGGTAGCATTTAAATCGGTATCACCATTAAAATTATTGACCACCGGGGCTGTACTGGAGGCACTGGTAACAACTTTTGCGATGGAAACAGTAGATCCATCATTCGTCACCGAATATTCACCCACTGCTAAACTATCGAGCTGTGCCTGAATTGATGTAGTAACCCCGTCCAGATCGGTATAATTACTATTGAGATTGACGTTCAACCCATCCACGTCAAAACTGGCTGAGTCGGTGCTATAGTCAAAAACAGTAAGGGCTGAGCCAAAAGTGTATGTACCTGCAGTTTCAGCACTGGAAGCACTTGAACGTAAACTCTCGGCAAGTCCGGAAACTATTGAAAACATATCCCGGTATTGGCCCTGACTGACAGTAAAGGAGTCACCGTTGGCGGGTACGCCGGTAACCGATGTCCGAATTCCCATGAACTCTATATCCTGGCTATCGCTATAGTTACCACTGGCGACTGTCACACCCGCTGAATCCTGCACGCTATATAGTGTTTCAGGAGCTGATGAGACAGTATCAAACGTGATCTGGTAACTATCCGCCACGTAGTTTTCACTATCATAGACATGCGCCGGCGCTAACACCCCAGTTCCTGAATTAGCACTGTCTGCTGATTCATTCAGGGCCATTGCAGCAGGGATTTGCATGAAAATTGCGCTACCGCTGGTATCTGTATTAATTTGCCTGGATTGACTGATATTAACCAAGCGTTGCCCCTGATCTCCATTAAATTCGACATGTGAAATAGACCCGGTAATATTTGTCGAAAAAGGCTTAATCTTACTTTGATGACCGGCAAACAAATAGTCTCCGTTAGCATCAATGGTATTTGACAGGGATATCAGTTCTTTTTGCAATTCATCAACTTCGAATGCAATGGCTTTTCTGGACTCTAAACTCTGTGTGGCATTATTAGCCTGCAGAGTCAATTCCCTGATGCGCTGAATGACGTTTTCTACACTGGTGAGCGATGTCTCCTGCGGGTTCAAACGATTCTCTGTCAGGTTAATATTGGTTTGATACTGTTCATTCAAACTTACAGTTTGCTCTAGTTCGAGTATTCTAGCTGAGGCCGCCGCATCATCCGATGGTTTGTTAATACGCACACCGGTAGAAATCTGCTCCTGTAATACCGCTAGTTTAGTTTGCTGTACACCAAAAGATTTTACTCCTTGAGTATATATTTGTGCCGTTGAAATTCTCATAACCTACCTCGTTGCACTGATCAGTGTTTCAAACAAAGTTTGAGCAGTTGCTATGACCTTGGCTGCCGCTTCGTAAGCCTGCTGATATTTAATCAGATCTGCCGCTTCTTCATCCAGATTAACTCCTGACACCTGACTTTGACGGTCTACAACCTGCGACAATAGCGCTGACTGTGCTTCTTTGTCTACTTCTGCTGAATGCACCATAGAGCCGACACGACCCACCAGTACGCTATAAGCCTCCTGGTAATTGTTCACGCCATTATCAAAAAAGCCGGTGGTTTGTAGTCTGGACAGTTCCAGCATATTGCGGTTATCACCGGTGCCACCCAAATTAGCCTCTACTGTTAATGTATCACCCTGTTGCGGGTTTATTCCCGTCAGGTTTACTTTCCATCCATTCAGTGAGAAATCCATGTTATTTGAATATGCAACTCCTGTTGCAACAGTGACTCCCGCTACAGCGACATCGAATGTACTGGGTGGATTATTGAATGTGAGTGTTGCTGGTTGTAACAGATTTGGGTCTGATGCATCAACCACGGAACCCTGGCTAATGTCTATATCGCCCAAATTCTGTAATGAACTTGCTGTTCTGATCGGTGCTGCCGCAGCAATCGCACTTGGATCAGAAATTGCCAGGTTAATGGTTCTTGAGCCTTGTTCGGTTGGCTTAATGCTAAACTTATCGCCATTTTGCGGAACACTGGCAGCATCGATGACCACAGTTAGTCCTTCGAAAGATAGCGTTGTATCACCAACATTTGGAACATCAGCCGTCAAGTTTGCCGCACTTGACATATTTCCGGCCGTTGAAACCAGTTGCCAGTTACCACCGGTAAAACTCAGGTTGTAATCATCAATAGTTAATTGACTGACATCTGTAATGGTTGTTGTTATACCTGCCGGATAAGAACCGGTATTAGCGGAGTGAGGTATTGTACGCGGTTGCTCAAAACTGAAAAAATCGCCACCCAGTGTGTTATTTAAATCCATTCCGGCCTTATGCTGATCATTAAAGGTATCGGCCAGACCGATAGCAACCCGCCCTAAGGAATTTATGGTGGGTTGTAAAACGCTGGAACGGTAGTCAAGCAAGCCTCCCAGCTCTCCACCCTTTAATTGCGCACTGATATCAATGTCAGCCACGATACCTTCGTAGACAATGATATTTTGCGATGGATCTGCCGGATCAGGCCGCGCCTCCAGATTGAAGGCTGTGGCACCACTCACCATAGTCTGCCCGCTACCAATCAGTACAGTAATATTGTTTTGTGGTTCATTAACGACTTGAATATTCACTTTTGTTGACAACTCTACCAGTAGCGAATCACGTTGATCCAGTAAATCTGATGACTGTTCAGACAATACACCGTTCGAATTGGTTTCTCCCAGTGCCAGGTTTATATCGGCAATTGAGGACGCAAGTTGATTAATTTCGTTGATCGAGGTTTTGATGTCTGTTTCAGTGTTGTAGCCTAATTGCTCTAGCCTTGTATCAAAGCTGGAAAAACGATTGACCAGGGCTTCGCTGGTACTTAACAGCTGGTTACGCGCAGTTCCCGAGCCGGGATCATCCGTTACATCCTGTACTGAACTGAAGAACTCCTGCAGAATTGGAGAAATTCCACCCTGTGGATCAGCCAGCATATTATCAATCTGGCCAGCCAGGTCAGTGAATTTTTCGAGCCGGGTAAAGGCTGAAGTACTTTCACGTACTGAGTTGGTTATAAACTGATCATGTGAACGGACGATTGTGGTTATATCGACACCACTACCAATAAATGTACCACCTATCATGGTTGGAGGTTTTGCATCCAGCTCAACCCTCTGCCGGCTATAACCCTCCGTATTCACATTAACCACATTGTGACTAGTGGTGTTTATTGCCCGTTGAAAGCTCAATAAACCGCTAACCGCATTACTTAATAAATCACCCATCGCTGTTTCTCCTTAACTCATCAGCTGGTGGCTATTCTGCATACCAGCCAGTGCTTCATTAAAAGTCTGTCCTTGCATAATATTTTCAATTTTGCTCGCATATGCGGGATCGGTGGCATAACCAGCCTTTTGTAAACCTGTAATATAATGTGTATCACTGCCTTCATGATCAAGTGCCTGCGCATATCGTGACCTGGACTGGACGAAATCAACATAATCATTCAACGCATCGGATACCGAGTCATAGGCACGAAAATTTGCGGATTCTTTTTGCATGGTACCCTCACGATATTCCAATGTGTTATGAGTAACCGTTTGACCGGCCCAGCCATTGCCCGCTTTGATACCGAACAGATTAAACGCAATACTGCCGTCCTGTTTTTTCATTGCGTGTTTACCCCAACCTGTTTCGAGAGCTGATTGGGCAACCAGAACATCGGCAGAAACACCGAGTTTCTGCGCTGCTTTTTCAGCATGCGGCCAAAGGTCTTTGACAAAAGAGTCTGCCTGTTGCCAGCCATAAAAAGGTTCTACAGTTTGTGTTGTCAAAGCTGGTGTTTGCACAGCAGTAGACTTATCAAATGTGTATTCTTTAACAGCATCAACTTCCGGGTTAACTGGCACAATAGTATGGCTACCTTTTAATTCATGAGTCTTTACTGCAGGATTTGATGCAACATAATTCATCACGGGTACCGGTAAAACATCACTGTTCATCACCGGTAATCGGTAAACTGGCAATTCATTGCCTGCCCTGGTGGCAGAACTTTGCCCTTCGGGTAGATATTGCGCCATCTGTTTTTGCATCAGGTTAGCAATGCCGATACCACCCTGTTGAGATAACATCTGTGATATCTGTTTGTCATACATATCGGTATAAAAATCCATATAACTGCTATGCTGAGACTTATCCATAGTCGCTGCAGAGCGCATGTCCTTTAGCATCATCTGAATAAACAGGCCCTCAAACTGCTGAGCCACAGCTTTTCCGGCCGACGCAGAATTCTGCCGGGCCTCCAGCTTCAGATCAGAGAACTGCTGCATATTCATGAACAATTCGGGTTGAGTAGCCTGCATAATTTCTATCTCCAGTTTACGATTAAGGCTTAGATTACTATTAGCTCTGCAGAAAGCGCGCCAACTTGTTTCAACGACTCTAAAATAGCCACTAAATCACCAGGAGAAGCTCCAACCTGATTAACGGCCCTTACGATTTGATCCAGTGAAACACCGGTATTAAAGAGAAACATACGGTTATTGCCCTGTGTCACATTAATATCAGATTGTTGAGCCGCAACAGTTTGACCGTCGGACAATGCTCCCGGCTGACTCACCTGGTTGGTGTTAGTGATCGTAACTGTCATGTTGCCATGAGAAACGGCAGCTGCATAAACCCTGACATGGTTACCAATGACAACTGTTCCTGTGCGTGAATTGACGATCACTTTGGCAGCTGCTTCACCCGGTTGGAATTCCAGGTTTTCAATAAAAGACATGTAACCGACACGCTGAGAAATATCTTTAGGTGCATTAATTTTGACTGATACGCTATCTTGCGCAAAAGCATTGTCAGGACCTAAAACTCGATTAATAGTGTCCGAAAGTCGTTTGGCCGTGGTGAAATCGGGACGTTTCAAATGTAGCGTTATATAATCACCCAGCGCAAACGGGTTGCTGATTTCTCTTTCGATCGATGCCCCGTTAGGAATCCGACCTACGCTTGGTACGTTAATAGTAATGCTGGAACCATCTGCTCCCGCAACGCCCAGACCACCGACTATCAGGTTACCCTGGGCCATTGCATAGACCTGTCCGTCTGCACCTTTCAAGGGTGTCATTAACAGGCTTCCACCACGCAAACTCTTTGAATTACCGAGTGAAGAAACCGTGATATCGATGGTTTGTCCTATTTTGGCAAAAGCTGGTAAATCGGCATGAATACTAACGGCAGCTATATTTTTAACCTGTGGATTGACGTTGGCAGGTAAAGTGATGCCATATTGCGATAACATGCTTTTTAAACTCTGCACGGTAAAAGGTGTTTGCGCCGTTTGATCACCAGTTCCATCCAGTCCGACAACCAGTCCATAGCCCACCAGTTGATTACTTCTTACACCTTTAATTTGTGTAATATCCTTAATTCGTTCGGCATAGCTGACAGTTGATGTGATCACCAGCAAAAGCACTAAATAAGCTTTTAAAAATTTCATGTTAATCTCCTAAAAAGGGAAAACAGGGCTGCTGAAAAAACGACTTAGCCAACCTTTCGTATTAGCTTCGGCTATAACACCACCACCCCCATAGAAAATACGTGCATTAGCCAGCTTTCCTGAAGTGACTTCGTTACTGGAACTGACATCCTGTGGACGCACGATGCCGGTGATGCGAATAAATTCTGAACCCTGATTCAAACCGATAATTTTTTCACCGCGCACGACCAGGTTTCCGTTAGGTAAAATTTCACTCACCATGACCGTTATTTCGCCCTGTAAACTATTACTTTGCGCTGTATCTCCACTACCGTTAAAGGCTCTTTCGGAAGATAATGAGTTACTCAGTAAAGAATTACCCCTGAAAGTCGGGGTGATTCCCAGAATAGTACCGGCACCGATAGTAGCTTCATCATCTTTCGCCGTATTAGTCGCTGCAGACTTGGTCGCATTGGTCGACTCAGAAAGTGAAATGCTGAGCAGGTCTCCTACTCTGAAAGCCTTACTATCTTCAAAAAGTCTAACTGATCTTCCCTGTTGAAATATTGATCCATTATTTACTGGCTGAAAACGGCTTTCCTTTAAATCCACCGGAGCATACATAGGATCGGGCTGCACCTGAATTCGAGTGCTGGAACAGGCTTGCATCAGTAACAACGAACAAACCAGAAAAAGTGTGTTAACGATTTTTGAATGAATGATCATCACATCACCTAAATATTATTATTCAGGTATTGCATCATTCCATCAGCCGTCGAAATCAGTTTAGAATTCATTTCATAGGCTCGTTGGGCTTCAATCATGCCCACCATTTCTTCTACAATATTGACATTGGAACCTTCAAGTGTTCCCTGACGTAGACGCCCTAATCCTGTTAAGCCCGGTGTACCAGCCTGAGCGGTTCCGCTAGCAGCAGATTCCAGGTACATGTTTTCGCCAATGGGTTGTAACCCGGTAGGATTAATAAAATTAGCAATCTGAATATTGCCGATAACAGACGGAGCTGCCTGCCCAGGTAAGGTAACTGAAACTACCCCATCCTGTCCGATGGTAATAGACTGGACATCGGCTGAAATCGTAATGCCAGGCTGCAAGGTATAGCCGCTGGCGGTGACCAGTTGCCCCTGATCAGAAACTTTAAAACTTCCGTCACGGGTATAAGCTTCATTACCATCCGGTAATAAAATGGGGAAATATCCTTTGCCATCAATTGAAACATCGAGGGAATTTTCTGTATTTAAAATAGAGCCCTGCGTATGAATTTTTTCAGTCGCTACGACACGGGTACCAGTTCCCAGTAAAAGACCGGATGGTAAGCGTGTATCCTGAGATGTCTGACCGCCTACCTGTCTTATATTTTGATAAAGCATGTCTTCAAAAACGGCCCTGGATTGTTTAAATCCATTGGTACTGACGTTAGCCAGATTATTCGATATAACTGATAAACGGGTCTGTTGGGCGTCGAGACCGGTTTTTGCTACCCAGAG
>CALCSG010000411.1 GCA_937894085.1 uncultured Gammaproteobacteria bacterium
TAAAACCCTGTCAAGATGTTTTTCCTATAATTTACGCTGAATAGTTACGTTTATTTTTGCTAAATTAAGGGCATAATTCCATAAAATATTTAGTTGATATCAAACTAAACAAGTTTAAGTTTCATAAATTAAGATTAACATTAAGGTATGACAAACTCATCAAAATTATGCTTTCCGTAAAAGGCCTTTCCAAAGGTTATCACTCTGGTAGCCATTATCATACTTTATTCAGCGGACTGGATCTGCATTTGGGGCAGGGCGAAGTCGTTGCTTTACTGGGACAAAGTGGGAGCGGAAAAACGACTTTGCTCAACCTGCTAAGTGGTATTGATACTCCGGACAAGGGGCATGTATTGCTTGATGGTGTTGATATACATGCTCGGGGTGAGCCACAACGGACATTACAACGTAGACATAATCTGGGATTTGTATTCCAGTTTTTTAATCTGATTCCGACATTGACTGTCGGTGAGAATGTAGCTTTACCGATGGAATTGATCGGCTCTGAGGCGGACGTCATTCAACAACGTGTTTGCAGTCTTCTACAACAGGTTGGCCTGCAAAATATGCAGGATAGATACCCGGATACACTGTCAGGTGGTGAACAGCAACGCACAGCGGTTGCGCGGGCGCTTTCGCATCGGCCGAAAATTCTGTTGGCGGATGAACCGACCGGTAATCTTGATGAAGAAACCGGGCAGATAGTTATTTCATTGCTGACAGAACTGGCGCGCGATCAGGGAACCACCATGTTAATTGTGACACACAGCCATACGGTTGCTCAGGCGGCTGATCGTATTCTAAGGTTGTATCAGGGTGAGTTAGCGCCAGCGTGATAAAAGTTGGTGTATCACCGTTGTTGTTGAGAGCTGGTCTTAATTATCAGTTGCGTCATCGATGGCAGGCATTCCTGGCTCTGGCGGGCATAGTTATGGGGGTGGCTGTGGTGCTTGCAGTAGACCTGGCCAATGGAGCAGCCAGGGCTTCGTTTGCCCTGTCGTCAGCACAGATACGTGGCGCTGCCACACATCGAATTATTGGTAATAACGGTGAAGTCGAGCAGGCTTTGTACGCTCAACTATTTACTACGCCCGGTCACCCGCCAATGGCTCCTGTCATTAACAGTAAACTGCAGATAAATGGTTATAAAGGAGGGTTTAGACTAATTGGTCTGGATCTGTTTGCTGAAAGTCAGTTTCGAAAGGCGCTACCTTCTGCCATACGAAATACTGAGCAATTGGGCGAGTGGTTGTCTGACCCGCAAGCCGTTGCCATCAGTCAATCTGCTGCAGAATACCTGGGTGTCGCCTTGAATGCTACGTTGACTACCCGTTATCAGGGTCAACGCCATGACTTGAAAGTAATGATAATCAATCCATCAAACAGTTCTGTGAGTCGTGATTTACTGGTGGTTGATATCGCCACGGCTCAGGTGATAACAGCTAAACAGCGTTCTATCACCTATATCGATTTGATTCTGAATGAGGATGATAAAAACTGGCTAAATGGAAAATTACCGCAGTCCGTTAAACTGGTGGATGTCGATCAGCAATCGGAAGGTATTGTGGGGTTATCGGCTGATTTCGAGTTAAACCTGACAGCAATGAGTCTGCTCGCCTTGCTGGTCGGTTTATTCCTCATTTTTAATGCCATGAGTTTTTCAGTTGTACAACGGCGAAACCTGCTGGGGCGATTGCGAGCGCTGGGTGTGACACGGCAGGAAATCTATCGAGTTATTCTGCTGGAAGCATTTGTGCTTGGCATTATTGGTACTCTGTTTGGCTGGTTGCTGGGAATATGGTTAGGACAGGGGTTAACTAATATCGTCGCCGCCACCATCAGTGAATTGTATTACCAGGTGAGTGCCGATGCGATGCAGGTGAGCTGGTTATCTTTATTCAAAGCCAGTTTACTGGGGCTTGCCGGTACTCTGGTGGCGACCTGGTTACCCGCACGACAGGCGGCTAATACGCCGCCGTTGACTACTTTATCACGTGCAGAACTGGAAAAATTTGTGCAAAAGCAGGTTCCTGCATTGGCCGTTTTCGGTTTACTGATGGTTATCACTGGGTTGCTGGTGGCTTTCCTGTTACCCGGAGGTGTTGTTAGTGCTTTTGCAGGTTTATTCATTTTGCTACTGGGTTTTGCATTAATGACACCATTGGGATTACCTTTAGCCCATAGGTTATTAAGCTGGTTACCATTTGGCGGAATCTGGCGTATGGCTTTACGTGATCTCAAACGGCATCTTTCGCGGCTGGGTACTGCGGCAGCGGCTCTGATGGTGGCACTGGCCGCAACAGTGGGGGTCGCACTGATGGTGGATAGTATGCGTGGCTCGGTGAGTGACTGGTTACAGGATTTATTATCCGCAGATCTGTATATTGCAGCACAGGATTTTCAACAGGATGTTTCCTTACCGCCACAGGTGGTGACTGAAGCAGCTTTACTCAAGTCTGTTTCAGCGCTCAGTCTTTACCGCAATGTCGATCTGAAAATTGAGCAACATCCTACCCGGCTGGTTGCCGCGCAACTCGCAGAGGCATCAAGAAATGGTTTCGATCTGGTCTCTGTTGCCGATGCTGATCCGTGGTTGAGTTTCTCAAAGGGCGACATACTGATTTCTGAACCACTGGCCTATCGTTTACAGTTAAAGGCAGGAGAGCAGCTTGAGATATCCACTCTGCAGGGTGATATCAAGTTCAGAATTGCCGCCATATTTAGAGACTATGCCAGTGAACATGGTCGTATATTTATGGAGCTTCAACATTATCGACAATACTGGTCTGATCCGCTGGTCGATACCATGGCGTTATTTTCACTGGAATCGGATGGCGATGCATTACAACAGGCTGCCAGTGAACGCTTCGATGCAAGCTATAACCTGGTGTACACACGGGCTAAAGAAATTTATGCAGAATCTATGGCTGTATTTGACCGAACATTCCGAATTACCGAAGTGCTACGTTATCTGTCCATTATGGTTGCTTTTATAGGAATTTTAAGTGCATTGATGGCCGTTCAACTGGAGCGTCGTAAAGAATTTGCTATTTTACGTGCCCTGGGATTAACCCGCGCGCAGGTCAGTTTACTGATCATCATCGAATCGGCAATTATCGGATTACTCGCTGCGCTGTTTGCGATTCCCTGCGGACTTGCTTTAGCCTGGGTGCTAACCGATGCTGTGCAGCTGCGTGCCTTTGGCTGGAGTATGCCGTTTCTGTTGTCTGCGGCACCGCTCTACTGGACTGTATTTCTCGGTGTAGGTGCTGCTTTACTGGCCAGTCTGTATCCTGCCTGGCAGGCCAGTCGCGGTGACCCGGCTCCCCAGATGCGCGAAGACTGAGTATGAAGTATATATTCATAGTCCTATTTATAATGCTGTTGACTGGCTGTGATCGAAATTCATCAGTGAGCTCAAATTCAAATGGTATTAGTATCACCTCGTCTATGGGGAGCAAGCCTGATGTGGGATTTGAGCGTGCCCTGCAACCACGTGAATTTGAATTTCCGGCAGATCATTTCGCTCACCCTGCTTTTGCCACAGAATGGTGGTACTTTACCGGTAATCTGGAGTCTGCTGATGGTTACGACTTCGGTTATCAATTGACTCTTTTTCGGGTGGGAGTTAAGCCGGGGCAAACTGCCGATGTTTCTAACTGGCGCGCTAATCAGATTTATATGGGTCATCTGGCGATTAGTGATTTAGCCAATAAATCACACATCAGTACTGAACGTTTTGCCAGATCGGCAGCTGGACTAGCGGGTGCTGATCAACATTCTTCACGCATCTGGCTGGGTGACTGGTCGGTCACGGGTATTGATAATGACTTTTTCCCGTTGCATCTGCAGGCTGGTACGAAAGACATAGCCATCGATTTAACCTTGCAGTCAGGTTTTAAACCACGAGTGTTACAGGGTGACAAGGGTTATTCACGCAAAGGCGCTGAACCCGGTAATGCATCATTTTATTATTCTTATACGCGGTTACCCACACAGGGAACACTTCGAATTGCCGATAAAAAATTTATGGTTGAAGGGAACTCATGGTTCGATCGGGAATGGTCCAGCTCGGCATTGGCTGAAGATCAGCAGGGATGGGACTGGTTTTCTCTGCAACTGGAAGATGGTCGTGATTTAATGTTCTATCGATTGCGCGATAAACAGGGCAGGGCACAGACTTTTAGCAACGGTATTCTGCTGCAAACGGATGGAACCTTACAGTCATTGTCTTTGCAGGATGTTCAGGTTAAGCCGGTGAAATTCTGGCAGAGTCCTCAACAGGTAACTTATCCGACAGCCTGGTCTTTAAAAATTCCTCAACATGAAATTGATTTACAGATTGCTGCTGCATTCGAAGACCAGGAAATGAAACATACTGTACATTACTGGGAGGGTGCCGTGGTTGTATCCGGGAGTCATAACGGAGTCGGCTATATGGAACTTAGTGGTTATGCTCATTAACACCTTAATATACGGATTCAGGTAATATTATGATCAGCAAAAATTATGTCTGTTGTTTTAGAATTTGTACATTGAGATGTAGTGTAAAATCGGTATTCTTATTAATCAGCGAGACAGTCTGTGCGAACTGTTGCCATTTCTGACGGGCTGAAGGCTTCGGCAGGTTCATGTGTGGGTTCATTGAAAGATGTTGCCTGGATAAGTACTTTCGACCCGAAAGAGAAACAGCCTCAAACACATATAGAGGATCTCTTAATTTAGAAAAAAATTTACAGATTTAATTTCTTCTAATCAATAATAACATCCGTCAGCAACTACTATGATCTGACATTGAATAGCTGATGCTTGTGTATCACCTGTTTTACTTTTTCCGGTACTTTTGTTTCCCATTCCGAATGGCCATTTCTAATTTCTTCCAGTACTTCAGGAGAGTTGATGCACAGGAAATCCCGGTTGACGGTATTCAGTGCTGAGATAAACTGGTTATCAAACAGGTAACTATAGAGATGTCTCAGGTGTTTTTCAGGTTCAAAGTTGTCTGCGGTGATGAGTTCACCATTTTCACTGTTAATACCCGGAGATACGTACAGTCGTAATTTGTATTTGAACAGTCGACCGAAAGACTCCAGTATGCCTCCAGGAAGTTGAACATAATATTTTTCATCAAAAATTTCGATTAAGGTGGGAATCCCCAGCACGATGGCGAGAGGTTTCTGGGTGTATCTGAATAAATAATCAGCCAGTTTATAATATTCACCCATGTTGGAAATTAGTACATTTTTTCCCAGTGCGCAGAGAATGTCGGCGCGATGTAAGAAGTCCTGTACATTGATGTCATTTCCATCCTTCAGATTATTGAGGGTCATTTCCGAGATGACCATTAAATCATCGGCTGCTAATTCATTCTCAGCTAAAAAAACTTCCTGAGCACAATCCAGCATATCCATATTAAGTAGAGTCGGAGGATTAAATCGACTGCGCTGAATCAGCACTGCTTTTTTCCACAACAAGTCAGCCGGATGTACGATGTCACCCTGTGCATTAAACATGGCGCCGTGTGTCATGCCGAGTTCCACAAGCCTTAAGGCCATTAATCGGTTGTCAACCTTGTCAAATGCTGGACCGGAGAAATCAATCATGTCTATTTCCATTAATCTGGAAGACAGGTTATCCATCAGTGATTTAAGTAGATACTCTGGATCCTGATGGAACTCCATTGCGCCATAAATAAGATTCACGCCAAGAATCCCAAGTGTTTCCTGATCCTGAACAGTCTTTTTACTTTTCAAATTAACATGTAAATCTATCTGTGAAGGCTCTTTACCCGGTGAAGTTTGAAATTTCACGCCTAACCAGCCGGAACCATCTTCCTGCCTGGAGTAACTGCGCGATGCAATCGTATTGGCAAAGGCAAAAAAAGTAGTATCAGCTCCTTTACTTTCCTCAAGTCTTTCAAGTATCAGACTGTATTCAATATGAAGCATTGAATCCAGTCGTTGACGACTGACATAACGTGGTGACTCGCCATAAATGGCGTCGCTAAACTTCATGTCATAAGCAGATATGGCTTTAGCGATAGTTCCTGCAGCACCACCAACCCGAAAAAACCAGCGGGCTGTTTCCTGGCCGGCGCCAATTTCTGCAATTGTGCCGTATTTACTGTTATCCAGATTAATTGAGAGTGTTTTCTGATGGATATCGGTAATTTTTTCCACGGCTCGGTGATCCTGTTCTTGAATAATAAGTGTGGAGTATAGACAGCTCTAATTTGGATGGTATTGAAATTTATCAGTTCGGTGTAATGATCCTGGAATATCAGTTGAATATTCCAGGAGGGTTTTAATTAAATATCGTTTTAAAGTAAAAAATATCTTTTTATTTGATTAAGATATCCTTTTGATTTTTTTGATAAGTTGCTTTCCCGATACCTTTTACTTTTACAATATCGATGGCCTGCTTAAACAGACCGTTCTTTTTTCTATAGTTGATTATTGCCCGGGCTTTATATTTTCCAATGCCCGATAATGAGCTTTCCAGTGAGCTGGCATCAGCCTGGTTAATATTAACCGGTGTTGCGTAACTGTTGGAATTGATCGACGTAAATAGAAGTATTGAGAGTAAAACTGTGTGGAGTGTCGTGACTTTCATTTAAATCTCCCTAATTCATTTCCGATTGATAAACAAATCCATACGTTCTTCCTGATGGTGGGTTTATAATAGTATTTTTAACAGGAAAGACAACTTTTTGTTGGGTATATCTTTATATGGCACAGTTCTTTGAAATTCATCCGCTAAATCCACAGAAAAGGCTTATCCAGCAGGCTGTAAAGATTATTGATGATGGCGGTTTGATTATTTATCCGACGGATTCCAGTTATGCATTGGGCTGTCATATAGGTGATAAACATGCGATGGAGAGAATTCAGCGATTGCGTAAGCTGGATAACAAACATCATTTCACGCTGGTGTGTAGTGACCTGTCTGAAATAGGAATATACGCAAAGGTTGATAACTCGTCTTATCGATTAATGAAAACGCTTGCGCCAGGTCCGTATACCTTTTTATTGAAAGCTACATCAGAAGTTCCCCGGCGTTTAATGAACCCGAAACGTAAAACTATTGGTGTTCGTGTTCCTGATAACATTATTGCTCTGTCGATATTGCAGGAACTGGGACAGCCGATTATGAGTAGTACGTTAATCGCGCCGGGGGAAAAGGATGCTCTGGATGATGCCGAGTCTATCCGCGACAGATTTGAGCGTGAGGTTGACCTGATTATCGATGGAGGCGCCTGTGGTATCGAACCTACGACAGTTATAAGTCTGATAGATGGTACCCCGGAAGTTCTTCGCTACGGTAAAGGTGACGCCGAATTTCTGGATTATTAAATTTTTCACCACGAAGAACACGAAGAGCACGAAGGTTATATTGGTAGGGCAGAATTATTTAACAGTTTTATCAGCTATTTGCATATTTATTACGAACCGAGATCATTACATATTTTAAATCTTCGTGTTCTTCGTGTTCTTCGTGTTCTTCGTGCCTTCGTGGTGAATAGTTCATTTTCATATTTTCAAATGCCTTGTCGACGTTTGCTGTCGACAATTCTATAATTACGCCACTTTTTTTCTCAGGAATAACTTTTGAACACCTCAGTCAGTCAAAATCAACGTGTGCTTTCAGGCATGCGTCCAACCGGTTTATTGCATCTTGGTCATTATCACGGTGTGTTAAAGAACTGGATAGAGTTACAGCATAGCTATGAATGTTTTTTCTTTGTGGCTGACTGGCATGCATT
>CALCSG010000412.1 GCA_937894085.1 uncultured Gammaproteobacteria bacterium
GACTGCCGACTGCCGACTGCCGACTGCCGACTGCCGACTGCCGACTGCCGACTGCCGACTGCAAACTGCCGACTTAATACTTTATGTCCGACGCACACTGGAGTATGCTTTCCTGCTTTTTTAACATTCCACATTCAGATTAATCATGGATCAACATTACGACCCTAAAAGCTGCGAATCCAAAGTCCAGAAAATCTGGGAAAAGGATAAGTCATTCATCGTTACCGAACAGCCCGATAAGGAAAAATATTATTGCCTGTCGATGTTTCCCTACCCCAGTGGAAAACTACACATGGGTCACGTGCGAAATTACACCATTGGTGATGTTGTCAGTCGATATCAGCGCATGCTGGGTAAGAATGTTATGCAGCCTATGGGCTGGGATGCATTTGGTCTGCCGGCTGAAAACGCCGCCATAAAAAATAATGTGGCGCCGGCAAAGTGGACTTATGAAAACATTGATTACATGCGTGAGCAGTTGAAATTGCTGGGTCTTGGCTATGACTGGAGTCGCGAACTGGCAACCTGTCATCCGCAATATTATCGCTGGGAGCAATGGTTTTTTACCCGTTTAATGGAAAAAGGGATTGCCTATAAAAAAACAGCCCCGGTTAACTGGTGCCCGAATGACCAGACGGTATTAGCCAACGAACAGGTGGAAGACGGTAAATGCTGGCGTTGTGAAACGGTGGTTGAACGGCGTGAGCTTTCACAGTGGTTTCTACGCATCACCGATTATGCCGACCAGTTGCTGAATGATCTGGATTTGGTGGAATGGCCGGAAAAGGTCAAGACCATGCAACGTAACTGGATTGGTCGTTCGGAAGGTATGGAAGTAGACTTTGATGTGGTCGGTAGTGATCCGCTGAAAATTTACACCACCAGACCGGACACATTATATGGTGCGACCTTTATGGCTATTGCTGCAGAGCACCCGCTGTCTTTAGCCAGTGCTGCCGATAATGCCGAATTAAGCGAATTTATTGAGCTTTGCAAAAAAACCAATACAGCAGAAGCTGAGCTGGAAAAGATGGAAAAACTGGGTTTTCCACTGGGAGTCAATGCGATCAACCCGGTTAATGGTGAAGAAATTCCAATATACGTCGCTAATTTTGTGCTTACCGGCTATGGCACAGGAGCCATTATGTCGGTACCCGCACATGATCAACGTGACTGGGAGTTCGCAAAAAAATACGCTATTAATATTCGCCAGGTCGTAGCACCAGTTGATGACTCGGAAGTTGATCTGGATAAAGAAGCTTTTATCACCAAAGAAGGTGTCAGCTGTAATTCGGAATCTATCAATGGTCTGGATTTTCAATCAGCATTTAATAAAATTGCGGAAGAATTAGAAGCAAAGGGCAAAGGACAACGTAAAGTCAATTTTCGTTTACGTGACTGGGGTGTTTCCCGGCAGCGTTACTGGGGAGCGCCAATTCCCGTTATTAATTGCCCGAGTTGTGGTTCGGTTCCGGTGCCGGAAAAGGATTTGCCGGTGGTGTTACCTGAAGATGTTGAATTTGACGGAGTTGGCTCACCAATTAAGAAAATGGATTCTTTCAAAAACACAACTTGTCCGAGTTGTGGTGAAGCGGCCGAACGTGAAACCGATACTTTCGATACCTTTATGGAATCATCCTGGTATTACGGTCGTTATGCCAGTCGCGATCAGCAGGATGCGATGCTCGACTCCCGTGTCGATTACTGGGCTCCCGTCGATCAATATATCGGCGGCATAGAACATGCTATTTTGCACCTGTTGTATGCACGTTTTTATCACAAGTTATTACGTGATGAAGGGTTAGTGCATTCTGATGAGCCTTTTAAAAATTTGCTGACCCAGGGCATGGTGTTAAAAGATGGCACCAAAATGTCCAAATCGAAAGGCAATACGGTGGATCCTCAGGAATTAATAGATCGTTATGGTGCTGATACCGTTCGCCTGTTTATCATGTTTGCTTCTCCGCCGGAGCAGTCGCTGGAATGGTCGGATGCCGGTGTAGAAGGTGCTCACCGTTATCTGAAGCGTTTGTGGCATGCAGTATTTGATCATGTTGCAATCAACAGGTCAGAAGCGGTGCTGAACAAAGCGACACTAAACAATGAGCAGAAAGCGATGCGTTTCAAGTGTCATGAAACTCTTAAGAAAGTGAGTGATGACTTTGGTCGTCGCCTGACATTTAATACAGCTATTGCTGCCAATATGGAGCTACTCAATCATCTGTCAAAGTTTACCGATGAGTCAGATCAGGGACAGGCTATACGTCAGGAAGTACTGGAAAGTATCGTGTTAATGCTGGCACCTATCATTCCGCACCAGTGTCACCAGCTTTGGCTGGATCTGGGGCATGACAATTATATTATTGATCATCCCTGGCCTAAATTTGATGATTCTGCACTGCGACAGGACAGCATTGAAATGGTGGTTCAGGTGAACGGTAAAGTGAGAGGCATGATCGAAGTTAGTAGTGATGCAGATAAATCCAGTTGTGAATCTGCAGCGCTAGCAAATGAAAAAGTGCTACGGTTTATTGACGGTAAAGCCATTCGTAAGGTGATTGTGGTTCCTAAAAAGCTAATTAATATTGTCGTTTAAATCTTGTTTATCAAAGCTAACAGGTTAATTTTGTGTTTGCTGCTAATGCTGCAAATATCGGCCTGTGGATTTCATTTACGTGGTAATTCTCAGATAGCAGACAGGTTTAATCCACTTTATGTTGTTAACGAAAATCTTGATCCTGCACTGCTAAAGCTGATACGAGCAGAGTTGATCAGGTCTTCAGCAATCATTACAGAAGTTGCGGAGAGCTCTAACCGTCTGCAGGTTGCTATAAAACCATTGAAAAATCGGAAAATTGCCAGTTCAAATTTAACCAATGTTGAACTGGTACAATTGACCATGAATTTACAGTTTAGTGTTCAGTCAGGATCAGGCGAATACTTATTGTCGCAACTTGAGCTTGTACAGAGCGTTGAAGTCCAGCTGGATAATGCAAATGTACTGGCTAATGAGCAAACCATTCTCACAGCGCAAAAAGGACTACAGCGTAAGCTGATTCAAAGTATGATTTCCAGGTTGAGTCGCTGACCATATTTTTGCCGAAACTTTTAGCTTAGCCCTTGCCAAAATGCTCTCTGTCATGCACGATACGGCGTCCGGAACTAGCAGATAATAAAACCAGATCGGTATGGTGCAAGCAGAAAAAGAACAGGAAACTTCACGAACTAACCCCCTTATCTGGGTGTCGATAGTTGTTGTTGGCCTTATATTATTTATATTTGTAATATCAGATCGTGGATCTGTCGGTACTGAAAGTCTGTCACTGCAAGATCAACAGGAACAGGCAGAAGCAGAAGCAGAAACCGCAGCAGATAATGTTGAGGGACAGATCAATCGTGATTTACTGGTTCCTCCGGGGTTACGTGCCAGAGAATTCATCGACAAGATTCGACAGAAAGGCAAGCCTTATCCGTTAGAAGACCTGATGGCAAAAGCATCAACTTATGTGAATGAAGGCAGTCTGGCTGATGCGCATCTGACTTTTTTCTTTGCGGCCAGGGAGGGGCATGTGGAAGCCATGATGATGATGGCTGAAATGAGTGATCCCACTTTATTTCAGTCAGAAAATAATTTACTTGATCAGGCTGATGCCGTGCAGGCTTACAAGTGGTATAAACGAGCATTGGAAAGTGGTTTTGAACCGGCCAAACCAAGACTGGATAATCTTTATCAGTGGGCTACGGCTGAGGCAAAATATGGTAATGCCGAAGCTCAACATCTGCTTCTAAATTTCAATTAACCGGAATGTTTATGAACACCCCTTTGCTACGCCTGTTATTTATCGTTGTATTGTTAATCTCGGTTAATAGCTGGGCATTGGATAAGCCACTCCTGATGGATGGAAAGAAGACCTTATTTCAGCGAGTTTTGAGTATTCCGGAAGCCAGACTCTTTAGCCAGCCGGATCAGCAGGCGACTGCCGAAGACATTATTCCATTCAGTTTGTTTTATGTTTATCAAAAACAACAAAACTGGTTGAAAGTGGGGCATGACAGTTTCGGTAAAATCTCTGGATGGATTCCACAGGATCAAACGATTGTGTGGAACCAGGCATTAACCGTTTCATTTAAGGATCCTCAGGATACCCAGCGTGTACTGATGTTTGGTGAAAAGTCATCCTTACAGAAAATGGTAAATGAAAACGACCAGGAAGCTTATGCCACCCTGTATAACAAACTGGTAAATGGTGAAGACGTGCCTGATAACCCGGTTATTGCAATGCAGCCTGAGGCGCACGTGGATATACATAGTAATTTTTATCTGGTGCCAATAAAGCAACATGAGGACGTATACCTGGGAAATGAGCAGGCACGTTTATTACAGATAGCCAGTGTTCCACTGAGTGATGGACAGGAACAGGCCGCTCAGGTTATAGATAATAAAACTATCAATGGTTCGACCACAAAAAAGACTACAAGGCAGGCAATAAACCCCGATACGCTTGAACCGGTCGATCAGCAACAACGCCAATACCGTAGTGGTATTCACTTTGTAATCGATTCAACCGTTTCTATGGGGCCTTATATCGACCGTACACGTGAAGCGGTTCGTAAAGTTTATGGATCTATTGCCAGGCAGGGTTTAAATAACCAGGTGAATTTTGGTTTGACAGCTTATCGAGATAATATAGAACAGGTGCCCGAACTGGATTACCTGACTCGTACCTTCGTCAACCTGGAGCAGGGAGCAGATTCTACAGAATTTTTCTCGCGGGTTAATACTCTCGAGCCTTCATCGGTTTCCAGCCGTGATTACCGGGAAGATGCATATGCCGGTATCAAAGCGGCTATAGATAATAGTAATTGGGGAAAGTTTGATGCCCGTTATGTCATTTTAATCACCGATGCAGGTCCACGCGAAAGTTATGACTCTCTGGGTGCTACCCGTTTGAGCGCCCAGGCATTAAGACAACTGGCTTATGACAAGGGTATTTCCATCTGGGTTTTGCATTTGCGCACAGATTCTCCCGCCGCTAATAATGAAAAAGCCGAGCAATATTACAAAAAACTATCTTTTTATCCTGGCATTGGTGACTTTTACTATGGTGTTGAACTGGGTAAAGTCGATGAATTTGGCAACGTGTTAGAAGTGTTGGCAAACCAGATAACTCAACAGGTACTGGCAACCATCAATGGCGTATTACCATTGCCCATTCCAGAACAAAGGGAAGTTGCTCAGCAACAGCTAGAGTCTCAGGAGTTAGAGTTAGAATCTGAAACTGATGTTATTCCACAGCCGCAACCGGTAGAGAAAACTCAGTTGGCCATGTTACAGACACGGGTTGCCAAACTGGGTAATGCTTTAAGAATGCAATATTTACAGAAAGAAGCCGGTAAGCCGCTACCAAAAGTATTTAATGCATGGATGATTGATCGTGACTTCAGTGATCCACAAAAGTCTTTAGTGGATGTTCGTGTATTACTGACCCGTGATCAGCTTTCTGATTTAAAATCAGTAATGCAGCAGGTACTGGAGCTGGCAGAAGAAGGCGTGCTAACCCCCGCAGGATTTTTAAATGATTTAAAGAGTCTTGCGGCATCAGTCAGTCGTGACCCGAGTTCAGTATCAGGCAATATTTCTAGTGAAGGTGGTAACCTGGCCGATCTAGGTTATATGCGAGAATATATCGATGATTTGCCTTATACCGGTGAAGTAATGAACCTGAGTCTGGCTAGCTGGGAAGAATGGTCAGCCAAAGAACAGATTGAATTCATGAATAGACTTGAAAGTAAGATTAATTATTATCAGGCCCTGCACGATCATACCGACCTATGGGTCACTCCGGGTGGCGGTTCAGTTAACGGAAATTCAATGTTTCCGGTAGTTCTGGACTTACTCCCCTAATTTAGTATGAGTACGGTTAAGTACTCAAACTACTAACATCAAATAATTTGCCATGCCGGTTGTTTATTCACTCAAAAATGTAGTGAAATCTCGCTTAGTCGAAGGAGCAGGGTTTCGCTTGAGTATCCCATCTATAGAAATTAATGCGCAGGAAAATGTGGCATTAGTGGGTCATAGTGGCTGTGGTAAAAGCACCTTGCTGGATATGTTAGCATTAGCACTTCATCCTGATTCTGCCGAGCATTTTTCGTTAACCCCGAAAGAAGATGAAAGTTATAGTATTGATACACTTTGGCAAAAGAAAAAGCAGAATGTGCTAGCCAAAATTCGTAAACAGCATATCGGTTATGTATTGCAGCAGGGTGGGCTATTACCTTATTTAACGGTTCGTGAAAATATAGAGCTTCCACGAAAATTAATGGATATGCCGGAAGATGACTCAACTCGCTCAATTGCCCGTGTCATGGGTATACACCGCCAACTGGATAAGCTGCCAGGCCTGTTATCGGCTGGTGAACGTCAGCGCGTGGCTTTTACTCGAGCGTTATCTCATCGTCCTACTATTCTACTGGCCGATGAACCTACCGCATCGCTTGACCCTATCACAGCCAGGAAAATTATGGCGGTGGTGATGGAGTTGGTTAAAGGATTGAAAATTACCATGATTACCGCCAGTCACGACTGGGCGCATGTTTATAAAATGGATTTGCGCAGTTTGCATCAGGAAGCGGAGGTCGTTGAAAACGGCAATGTTTACCAGTCCACTTTTAGAGATTAACAACCCCCTTTTTTTATGAGTCAGTTTAGTAAAATAATCAGTTTAAGTTTCAGGGATTACAGTCACGAATGGCGTATGTCGGGTTGTTTCGTACTGGCGCTTGCCTCAGTACTGGCACCTATGATGATCCTGTTTGGGCTGAAATTTGGCATTGTCAGCTCGATGATAACCGGGCTGATTGAAAATCCGGGTAATCGCGAAATCAGAGCAGTTGGTAGTGGTCGCTATGAACAGGCCTGGTTCGATGAATATGCGGGACGTAAAGAAATCGCATTTATTATTCCTAAAACTCGTTCACTGGCCGCGACCATACAACTCAAGAGTAAAAGTGCCGGTCGAATTTTTTCGACTGAATTATTTGCCACTGCTGAAAATGACCCTCTTCTGCAAACTATAAATGTCAAGCCACAGGGGTTTTACCAGGTTATTCTCAGTGACAGTATCGCCAATAAACTGAATATTAAGAAAGGTGACCGGCTTGATGGTAGCCTGGTACGTCAGTTCAGGGGTAAAAGAGAACGCGTGCATATTGATCTGGAGGTTATTGATGTAGCACCGGCGAGTGTCATTGGTCGCAGCGTGGCATTTGTCAGCCTTGATTTATTATTGGCAACGGAAAGTTTCAAGGATGGCAGAGCTGTTGCTGAATTAAACTGGAGTGGCAATGCGAGTGAGACGGATAAAAGAAATTACCCCTCTTTCCGCATGTATGCCCGCTCGATTGTTGATGTTGAAAACCTGGTAAATGAACTGGAACAGGAAGGCATTAATGTTAAAGCTAATCTTGCTGAAATTAACACGGTGCAATCTATCGATCGAAACCTGAGCATTATTTTCTGGATTATTGCCTGTGTTGGCGCCGTTGGATTTTCATTTTCCCTGGGTGCGAGCCTGTGGGCTAATGTTGACCGTAAACGCAAAGATCTGAGTATTCTGCGTCTGGTCGGGTTTCAGGGCGGTAAAATTATATTATTTCCAGTATTGCAATCGATGTATACCGGTATGCTGGGTTGGTTGCTTGCCGTTTTAATTTACCTGGTCGCTGAACAAACCATTAACCA
>CALCSG010000413.1 GCA_937894085.1 uncultured Gammaproteobacteria bacterium
TCCACTCTTACCTGGATATAGCTCAGTAATATTGGTACACGTTGTATTTCATCCAGAATAACTGATCCCTTGAACTGATTTAAAAATGCTACGGGATCACTTTCAGCAAACTCTCGCTCACCGGGGTCTTCTAAATTACTGTACTCATATTCGGGTAAAGATTTTTTTGCTAAAGTTGTTTTCCCCGATTGTCTTGGTCCCAGTATAGTAACAACAGGGTACTCATTTATGAGTGTTTTAAATTCTGATTGAATATCTCGACTTAACATATTGTAAGTTTACTTTATGCAATTACAGGGTTCAACTCTGTAATTGCATAAAATGGTAATTAAAGAAGATGAAGTCAAATCTATTGATAATCGGTATTAACTCTTAATTACTATTATCAATAGACCTGCCCCCCCCCCACCAATTTTGACCCCCTCTTCAATTTGGACGGGGTTACAACATCCATCCAGGGACAGCTTGATACTTTAGCTGCAGGCGTATATTCAGTGACTAATGATGGATCTACAGTTGCTATTGCAAAAGTGGCAACAGGTGCTTCCAGTACAGCCCCGGTAGTCAATAATTTTGATGGAAATACCGATTTAAATGCTACCACTATCGCAGATTTTACGGCTGCAGGTACAACGGTCTCCGGCAAAGACAGTTCGTCGATACACTCTGACATTGCTCAGGTTCTGCTCGATCTGGATACTGCGTTTGGACAGGTATTAGAAGCCAGAACAAGCATTGGCGGGCGTTTAAATGCCCTGCAATCACAGTTTGAAGATAATGAAGCCTTTATCCTGGTCACCCAGAAAACCCTGGGAGTGATTAGGGATACCGATCTAGCCGAAGCAATCAGCCAGCTAACCCTCGAGCAAACAACACTGGATGCCGCACAGGCTGTATTTGCCAGAATCACCAGCTCTTCGCGGTTTAATTTTTTACGATAACTCAGTCTATTACGCTAACGTCATTTTCCGTCATACTCGGGCTTGATCCGGGTATCCAGTCGGACGTTACGATATCGCGTTTAAACGAATTCCATTGACCCTAAAGCGATAACACAGTTAACCCCGGGATTTTTTTAAAATCATTAACATTGCTGGTGAGTACAGGATAACCATGTGCTAATGCGGTTGAAGCAATTTGTAAGTCATGAACATTACTGCCTAACTTACTTCTGGGTTTAAGGAAAATTGAGTAGATATGAGAATAGACACGAGCTACTTCTTTGTTAAATTCAAGGGAAGGCATAGCACTGATGATGTTTTCAACAAAGGCTTCTCTTCTAATTCGTGAAGAGTCATCAGTCGCTAAATGAACCCCAAGCAGTAACTCAGAAATAGTGACTACAGAAATATAGGTATCCCCATATTCTTTAAATCGAGCTAATCCATCAACGTCACACCTGCCATTTTCGATATCTATAAAGACATTGGTATCTATTACTATTCCCATGGGTTGTCCGGTAAAGTAGCTGCAGATCTGATATTTTGTATATCCTGATACAACTGCTTTGAATCCTGTTTATCCAGTGCAGGAAGTGACTTAAGTAAATCGATTAATGCTGCTACAGATAAACCTTGCTTTGGCGGAGGAGAAAGTTTTGCAATTACCTGGCTTCCCCTGGTAATTAACAGACTGGTTCTGCTCATTCGTACTGAATCTATGGTTTTAGATATATTTCTCGCTAGTTCAGTAGCAGTAATACTGATATCTTTTTCAAGTCTCATACTGAATATCTGTGGTAAAAGTTTAAAGCATAATAATATGTTGTATATGTAAAATACGCAATATATGTATTATACATAGTTTTTATCCTCTTACCCCTACGTCATACTCAGGTTTGACCCGGGTATCCAGTCGGTTGTCAGGATGGTGCCATTAGCTTTGAATGTACACAAACCGATCAGTTACGCTGAGGTAGTAGGTCAATCACGTAAAAGAAGGGCTACCAGAGGATTAAGCAGTATATTTTTTCATTAATAGTATTATCAATAGACTTGACCTCATAATCTTTACCAACGAGGGAGCGTAGGAACGAAGCAAACTTTCGACTTTCGACTTTCGACTTATAACTCCTGAAATTAAAATAAAAAAATTTCTAAAGGTTTTCAAACTCCTGCCGTTAAACACAGTGTAGAAGGTTAATTAGAGCAATAATTAACCAGATTGTTTAAATTAACTTTGAATTATCGCTTAAAAGCGTAGTTAAATCAGGAGATATTAAAATGCCACAGTTTATCAATACAAACGTAGCTTCGCTGAATTCTCAGCGTGCTTTGAACACATCTCAAAATTCATTGCAAACATCTCTGCAGCGTCTATCTTCTGGTTTGCGTATCAATAGCGCCAAAGATGACGCGGCGGGTCTTGCGATTTCCGAACGTATGACCGGTCAGATTCGAGGAATGAATCAGGCGATTCGTAATGCGAATGACGGTATTTCCTTGGCACAAACTGCTGAGGGTGCAATGGCCGAAAGTACTAATATATTACAGCGGGTGCGTGAACTATCGGTTCAGTCTTCTAATGCCACGAATAGCACTTCTGACCGTGCTGCTCTTGATTCAGAAGTTCAACAGTTACTTTCAGAACTTGATCGTATTGCAACAACAGCTGAGTTTAATGGCACCAAATTACTGGATGGTTCTTTTACTAGTCAACAGTTTCAAGTAGGTGCGAACTCAAATCAAACTATTTCAGTTTCAGTTACAGGTGTTAGAAGTAACCAGATTGGCGCTGTTGTTAATCAAGCTGGTAATACAGCTACAGCTGTAACTATCACACCAACTGAAACAGGTACCGTAGCTAATGTTGGTCAGCAAGCAAGCGTTGCTACATACACAGGTGTAAGTGCAAACCCAATTGATGCAGGTCTTAATAGTCTAATTATAAACGCCACTACAGTAGCAAATTCAGCGGCATCTATTGGGGATACTCATGCCACCGACCCAAATAAAGGAGAGGATCAATCAAGTGCATATGCTAAGACGGGAGCCATTAATGCGAGCAATATAGATGGAGTTAATGCTACTGCAGATAATACTCAAACATTTGCAGCAATTACAGAAGGGTTTCTAGATAATAATACAGTTGATGATGATACTTTAACTTATACATTAACTCTAAATAATCAAGCTGTCTTTACCGTTGCGAATACAGCCTCGTCAGGTGATGTTGCTATTGCTGATGTTGTATCAGCTGTAAACCAATTTACAGCCACAACTGGTGTGTCCGCATCCGCTGACTCAAATGGTGCTTTGGTTTTACAAAATGCTAGTGGTGGTAATATCGATGTAGCAGAGGCATTTTCTGTTACTGATGGAACGGGAGGAACAGCTTTAAGTACAGCTAATACAGTGTTTAGCACATACACAGAGGGAACTGATGGGGATGATGCTGCTGGTTCTTCTTATCTTTTCAGGGGGCAGGTTACATTACAGTCTAATAGTGCGGTTCAATTTTCTGGTGGAAATCAAGACGATATAGGTTTTTCAACAGCGACTCCTCTGATTTCGGCATCTGGATCATTATTAACTACTAGTGTTGATAGTGTTGAGAACGCTAATTCCGCTATATTGGCAGTTGATTCTGCACTGAATTCCATCAATAGTGCAAGGGCAGATTTAGGTGCAATCCAGAGTCGTTTTGATTCCACTATTTCCAATCTTTCAGGTACTGCTGAAAACCTTTCTGCTGCAAGGAGTCGAATACGCGATGCCGATTTTGCCTCTGAAACCGCAGAATTAACTCGGAACCAGATTCTACAACAGGCAGGTATAGCGATGTTATCACAGGCTAATTCTGCTCCTCAGAATGTTCTGGCTCTTCTTCAGTAATCCAGGTGAATAGAATTGACTCTTAACAGAGTCAATTCTTAACTAATAGCGGAGAAATAAAATGGCTAACGAAATCACAAGCATGACCTCACTGGTATCAAGACCAGCGAGTCCTGTGAATGACTCCAGCCAGTTTGCAAAGCTTGAAGCTGTATCTACCTCGACTAGTGGAAACAACTTGCCAACCGATGGCAAGGTGTTGCCGCAACAGCCTGCTGAAAATAAGCCGAAACTACAGGAAGCTGTTAATCAGATAAATGCCTATGTACAAACTGTACAACGCGACCTGTCATTCAGTATGGATGATGATAGCGGACAAACAGTGATAAAAGTCATTGATACTGATAGCGGTGAACTTATCAGGCAAATTCCGTCAGAAGAAGTAATTGCGCTGGCGACTTATTTAAATGATGCAGGTAGTGGATCAGCTGTGCCCGGTTCAGTAAGCCAGGGCATTCTTTTTTCTGAAACAACTTGAGTAAATTGGTTAGTTTTTTGCATAGGTGTATATGACAACAGGGAGCTGGTTAGAAGCCAGCTTCTATGGTTGCAGCTATAGTAATCTCTGTTTATTAAAATAATTGCTATACTTACTCTTTAGTTCAGATCTTATTAAAAACAGGCGAGAGGCAAACAATGGCATCGATCAGCTCCTTAGGCATAGGTTCAGGTCTGGATTTATCCTCTATAGTCGATGGCCTGACTGCGGCGGAAAGAGTTCCAACTGAAAATCGCCTGGATTTTAAGGAAGAAGCGGCAACTACTAAATTATCTGCTTTTGGTTTATTAAGAAGTTCTCTTTCCTCTTTTCAGGGGAGTTTAAGCGGCCTAAATTCAACTAGTACCTACGATTCAAAATCAATTGCTACTAGCGATTCATCGGTATTTTCAACCTCCATTACCAATAATGCTGATGCGGGTAGTTACTCGGTTGAAGTGCTTACACTGGCAGAAAGACAGTCATTGGCGACCAATGCAGCAACGGCGTTCAGCAGTGTAGATGACACTATTGGTACAGGAACTCTAAGCATCAAATTTGGAACTACAACAACCGTTCCTTATTCATTTACCCAGGATACAGAAAAAGCTACTCAAAATATTACCGTGAGTGCAGAGAATAATAATACAACACTTTCCGGTATGCGTGATTACATCAATGATAATGATTTTGGTGTACAGGCTTCGATTGTTAATGATGGAACAGGTTATCGTTTAACGCTGACATCTGATAATACTGGAGCCAGTAACAGTATGGAAATAACGGTTAGCGGTGATGGAGATGGAAATAACAATGATAACACAGGTTTATCACAGCTGGCTTTTAATGCAAGTGCTCAAAGCAGTGTGACTCAAACCGTTGCGGCTCAGGATGCAACTTTAAAAATTAATGGTCTGAATATTACTCGTGATACGAATACTGTAACAGGAGCTATTGATGGGGTGACTCTTAATTTACTCAATGCCGATGTGGGAAATACGGTAAAGGTCAATGTAACTGAAAATACTAATAAGGTAAAAGAGTCTATTCAGGGGTTTGTGGAATCTTATAATGGTGTTGTGGAAACGGCTAATGCATTGTCCAGTTATAATGCTGAAACTGAAAGTGCTGGTATTCTGATAGGTGATTTTACCTTGCGTAGTATTACCGGACAGTTGCGATCTATGTTGAGCAATGTTGTTCCCGGATTATCGGGCAATATTCGCGCTTTATCTGATATCGGAATTACTACTTCAATTGATGGGACACTGGAATTAGACGCTACTAAGCTTGACACCGCCTTAGCCAGTTATCCAGATGAAATCCAGGCTCTTTTTACCGAGCAAGGCATGCCGACTGATCCTGATATCAGTTTTACAACAGCAACTGATGGTACAGAGGTCGGTAATTATGCCGTGAATATTTCAACACTGGCTACCCAGGGTGTTTTTAATGGTGCAACAATCAACTCACTGATCATTGATGCTAATAATGATAATTTTACAATCAGTGTTAATGGTGTAAGTTCTGCGGAAGTCATATTAACGCAGAGTACTTATGCTGATGGAGATGCATTGGCTGCACATATCCAGGCTCAAATTAATGATGATGATAATTTGAAAGCAGCAGGATCAACTGTAACGGTAACCTTTGATAGCATTAATAATGAATTTGATATTACTTCAGAGAAATATGGCTCTGCTTCAAAAATAGAATTTACTGCAGTTGATACTAATACAGTTAACGATTTCGGTTTTAGTGTGGCTTCTGGTATTGACGGTTTAGATGTTGCAGGAACTATTAACGGTTTATCTGCATCAGGTAATGGACAAATTTTGACCAGTGATGGAGGTGATAGTAAAGGGCTTGCAGTACTGATATCTTTGGGTGCTACCGGGGATCGAGGAGAAGTCTCGTTTTCGCGTGGAGTTGCTAATATGCTGGATAGCCTGATTAGTGGATTTCTACAGACTGATGGCCTTCTTGACTCGCGTGAAGGTGGATTAAATACTAAATTAGAAGAGATCGCTGATGATCGTGTAAAACTGGATTTGAAAATAGAGAGTCTGGAAGCGAGGTTGATTCAACAGTTTTCGGCACTAGATTCCTTGATTTCTGACTTCAACAGTATCAGTTCTTTTCTCACTCAGCAGTTAGATAATTTTGTTAAACCCAATTCAGTGGGTAATAATTAATTTCTCAATAATCTATTAAAGATTTTTGTTTTACAAACGATATAACAGTTAAGATTTAACGGAGAATGTAAATGAATAGCCTGGCAAAAAATGCATTGAATGAGTATCGGTCTACTGGCAACAGTTCAATCGTGTATGCTGATCCTCATCAACTAATTTTACGTTTAATGAATGGTGCTATTCAGCGTATAGCTCAGGCTAAAGGTGCTATTAAACAGAATGATATACAGGCCAAAGGGGAATTTTTAAGTAAAGCTATAGCTATTATTGGTGGGTTAAGTTCATGCCTTGATATCGAGAAAGGTGGAGAACTGGCTGCTAATTTAGATTCTTTGTATGAATATATGAATGTTCGCTTATTAGAAGCGAATGTAGAAAATAATCCCGCTAAACTGGATGAAGTCATAAATCTCATTAGCGAAATAAAATCTGCCTGGGTTCAAATTGCTCCTGCCAGTTAATATAAAAAAAGTATGAACCAGCAAAAAATATTACAGCAGGCCATTGATTTAAGCGATCAGATTTTGTTTGCTATAGAACATCAGGATATTGAAAAGATTAGCCAGTTGGACAAAAAACGAAAAGTTGTTATTGAACGGTATTACCAAACTACAAAACCTATAGACGCTGAATTGACCCTATTACTAAAACAAAAAAATGATCAAATAGTTTTTCAACTGGTTGAATTGCAGCAGCAAACCCAAACTCAACAAATTGGTTTAAATAAATCAAAAAAATTCATTAAAGCCTATCAAGGTAACACTTAGTACCTGGCTATATAAAAAATTAAAAAATACTTAATAATCAATTACTTAGAAAATTAAGTAAAAAAATCACAAAAAAATGACGAAATCTCGTCAAAACCTTCTACACTCGGACTAAGAATAATTTTTTCTTGTCAATATCTGGCGTTTTGCTGACGGGCAAAATGCAAATCGGGAATCACAGTATCAATGAGTCAAACTGTAAACAACCAATCTAATAATGAAATATTAATTATTGATACAGATTTAAATCGCGCAGCAACATTTCAGAAAATCCTGGAATTTATAAAATATCCATCTGTCATTATGACACCTGTGCAGTCAGTAGAGCTGGATAAAGAGTCGCTTGATCATTATCTCGCCATTTTTACGATATATGATGATTTTGTTCGTTCTTTCTTTTTGGAGACGAATAAGTTAAACAAGTGTCAATACCCGCTTGTTGTTTTAGCAGAAAAAG
>CALCSG010000414.1 GCA_937894085.1 uncultured Gammaproteobacteria bacterium
CATCATAAGTGCAGTCATAGCATTTGGCATTGACTAAAGCTCGTAAACCTCCTTTTTTGACTAATCTGTTGATAACCTTTAGCTTGTTATTTCTGCTATCATGAGAGTGCGAATCTGGATAGCCCTGCATAGATTTTTCTTGTGGGGATTTCTTCATTATGACTGCTCTCCCAGCTTTGAAACCAGCCGCATAATATCTTCAACTTTCCATGCAGTTGTTCGAGCACCAATTTTAACTGGCTGAGGGTAGATACCTTTGTTTACCCCATCCCACCAAGAAGATTTACAGACTGGAATTATTGCTGGGGTAGGTGGTTTGGTCTTTGGGTTGCCGACAATCTGAGTCAGTCTAAGAAACCCTGTAACAGGGAGAGTATTTGTTGTTGTACCAGAGTTATCTGGTGATTGTAGATCATGAAATTTGTTCATAATAAATACCTTTAAGGCTAATTTAGATTTGGATGGATTTTCTTCATCCGCTTCGGACTTAAATGTCCTTGCCTTAAAGCACGAAATCTCGTTTATTTATTTATAATTGGCTGATTTGTCAGCTTAAAAAATAATAAACCCTGTAACGAAAATTCGTTTCTGATGGGTAGTTTTCGTTTATTGATTCTTTTTTAAAAACTCTCCTGCAGCATCCTCCTCATCATCAAAATAATTCCCTTCTATGTTTTGGTTAAAGCTTTCATGTTTAGCCCTTTTTTCTGCTCTCTTACTGGCTCTGTCTGATTCGTTTTTCAGAGTGAATCTGGGTTCATATTTTGATGTGGGTGATGAACCTATAACTGTGAATGGATCACCGGATAAACAGAACCATGAATTAATTAGTTTTTTCAAGGTGTCTTTGTGCTTGCTCTTTTTTTCATCAGGTTTAGGTGGGCATGTAGAAAGAAACTCAGCCAAAAAATGACCGGCTGAATTAAGAGCTATATCACCTTTTTTACGCATATCTCTCAAGCCAAGCATTTCATAGGTAAATGTTCTAATAATTTCACGAGCTGAAAGCTCTATAGTGTCACCATCAAGAAATGTGATTGTTATCTCATTGTATTTTAATGAATTGAGTTCTGAGAAAGGAAAATTATTGTTAGCGCTTTCTTTTGGGGTTTGACTTGATGGAATGCCATACTTTTTTATATAAGCACCCCATTCTTCTAATATTTTTTTTGACTCATTTAGTTCTTTTTCCTCAATTATATCAATCAGCTGATTGACTGGGATTCTATTATTATTTCCTTCCCAGTTAATTGTTTCTAATACCTGAATTGTCTTTTTAATGCTTGTTAATACTATTGGCGTAGATACTGTTTTATAAGGGTTTACATACTGATTTCGTTTAACAAAACTATTAAGTGAGTCAATGGTATTTACATCGTTAGGATCAATGTCATAACAAAGGTAAGCAGCTTGCTCTAATGTCCACGTTTCGCACTTAAACCAATGCTTGTAATCAATTTTCATGGTGACTACTTTCCCTCGGCAAGGCAGTAAGTAGCCCAGGTAGTCATCATTTCACGTCTCTTTTCAAGTAGGTCACCACGTTGGTATGCAGCTTCTGTTTGGTTGCCTAAAACGTGCGCTAAAGAAGCTTCAGCTAGTTCTCTTGGGTAGTTTGAAACCTCTGCTGCCCAGTCACGAAATGTAGATCTGAAGCCGTGTACTGTCAGGTTAGAATAATCTTTACTCTTTTTCAGTAAGGTTAGCATGGCCATATTAGATAGGTGTTTGTTGTTCTTGCTAGGGAAAGCCCAGTCGGAGCCAACTACTTTAGGGATTAGATTAAGAAGCGTTTCGATCGAAATGGTTATTGGTACTCGGTGCTCTCTTTTAGCTTTCATTCTGTTAGCGGGTATTGTCCAAATTTTATCATCTAGATTAAATTCTTCCCAAGATGCACCCAAAACTTCTGATGTGCGGCAAGCTGTTAGTATGGTGAGCTGTAAGGCTTGCGATGAGAGCGATTTATTCTTACTAAGCAACTGCATGAACTTGGGTAAATCTTTGTAGGGCAGGGCACTATGGTGCTTTACAGCTTGAATTTTAGACCTGGCAGGTAATAACATATCGAGGTTGCCTTTCCATGATGCTGGGTTTGCTCCCGTTCTATAGCCTTTAACAGTCGCCCATGCAATGATGCTCTCTATACGCTGTCTTACTCTAGTTGCTGTTTCAGTTTTAATTTTCCACATTGGCTCGATGACTTGAAGCACTAATTCAATATCAATTTTATCAACTGCTAGGTGGCCAAATACTGGTGAAGCATATTGCTCAAGTGTATTTCTCCATTGAGAGATATGCTTTTCATTTTTCCACTTTGCCTCATGTGCAGTAATATAAGCTTTAGAGCAACGGTCAAATGTCCATATGTCTGAAGTGTCAGAAATATACTTATCTTTGTCCCACTGTGCTTTAGGGTCAACACCTTGAGTATGTAGCTTACGCCCATCAGCAGCCTTTTCTCTGGCTTGCTTTAGTGTTACTTGAGTAATGGAGCCAAGACCAACTTCACGCCTTCTACCGTTTAATTGATAGCGGTAAATCCATGATTTTTTACCTCCTTTATTAATATTAAGGTAAAGACCCTGAGTGTCAGCGTATTTGCCCCATTCTTTTAACGATTCAACTTTCTTAACAGTTAGCATTTATCCCACCATTTATCCCACCACAAACATGTGGTTTGTGTTAGATTGTAATGGACACTATTGTACTATAAATTGGCTATAAGCTATATATGTTAACGATTAAATGGTCATTCTCGGATTGTGCTGGATTCTATAGAGGCGGACTCACTCTCCGCCATAAACAAAACCTGATTAAGTCAAATTGATCGGGTTTTTTTATGTCTGTTATATTTTCTATATACGTTTCTATATACGACTTGGTTCTTAATTATTGCTCATTCGTAGAATTTAAGTCAGCTCTATGATTGCTTTTCTTTTTCCTGACAAATCATTAACATACTGATTAAGTATTTATAATTGGAATAGCCAAATAAAGTATGGATTATCAGGCATTAATAAGACAACGGAAGTTTGCCAGAAATGTGGTTGATTGGCAGCAAAAAGATCAGAATAAAAATTTTATGATTGCCAGAATGCCTCTTTATAGCTCTGAAGGGTTTACTATTTCTGGTATCGAACTAGGTTTTGAGAAAAAGTTATTTAGTCAATTTGAACCGTGTAAGTATAGCTTTACTTTATTTAACCGACTTGAATCAGGTCGATATGAACGTTTTTTCCAACTAGAAGTGATGGCCAAAGATAAAATTGCACATCAAGAGTCAGGGTTAATAATCTATGGCCCGCACCTATTAGAAATTGACAAAACCTACCAAATCGACGAAGATTTTGAATGCGAACAAGATGAGAAATGGCTTGAGTGGTTTTTAGATCGAGCTAATATTGAATATGATATGAGTTTATATAATCGTCCTTCGTCACAAATGGACTGGGTATTATAAGATGAGTTGTGAAACACTTATAAAAAATATGGGTATGAATTGCCGGAAAGTATCTGGTACAGATGCTTATCACATAATTACGCCTTTAACATTTAGCGATGGCGCTACAACTGGTTTTTATATTGCACCACAGGGAGCTAATTTTTTAGTCACTGATGATTCTGACCTATGTTATCAATTTGTAAAACGTGGAGCAGAGATGTCTCACCGTTGGAAAAGCATTCAAAAAAAGGCTGAGTTCTTCGGACTTACATATGAAGGTGGTCAGATATATACACATACAAATAATCTTTTTGAAGCTACTCAGAAATTTATTAAGTTCATAAACTATTTAGTTGAATATGAAACTGAAATTTTTACAGTTGATGAGTCTATTGATGACTTGATAGATCAAGTTATTACTCATTTAACTCGTGTGTACCCTGAAAAAGAAATAGAGCGACATTTTAAAATCACAGGGCAATCAAAACGTGAACACGAATTTGCTTTTTTATGGGGTGATGATATTGGTGAAGTGGTTAAACCAAACCCTCATAGTGGGGGAAGCGTTTTACGAAAGATTATAGATGTTGCTGCAATCTCTAATAGAAATATTTATGTATTTATAGATGATAGAGAGGCTAAAGAAGCTTCTGTACAGCAGGAGCTAAGTATCTTAAGTCAAGTCTCAAATGCAATGAAATTTAGTGAATTGGAACACAAATCTACTCCAGTCCGTCATTAGCAATCTTTTTTCAGTGTTAAATTCCCTGTTCTACCTCCTATATCCCTATAGTCGTCTCCGCCATATTAAAAACCTGGGTAATTGATATTACCTGGGTTTTTTTATACTCATTGCGTATGTCCCACCATTAAGTTTTTTTAACTCACTATTAGGCTTGTATTTACCACTAAATCGACAAAAATAATAATCGAACTAGCTACCCGCCAGCACTTTTAAAATTAGAAAATAGTTTTTACACACCCTTAACCAAACTTGACTTAGTGCAGGAAAAACAGGAAGTGGCACGTGCTGAGTATTAAAAGTTTAAATAATCACATGATCCATGTCATATTATTCCCAAACAAAGATATTATTATGAATGACTAGCTATGTATTTTATGAAAATAAAAAGAGTTGCTATCTATGATGAGAGAAATGTTTCATTTGATAGTAAAAAAGGATGGGCTGGTTTTTACTATTTAACTCAGAACTTTCCGCAATGAATACCCCCTTGGAATTTTAAATCACTACATAAATTAAGGAGAATATAATGAAAATACATCACTTTAAAAAAATCCTGTTAGCACTGAGTATCACCGCTTTTTTGTCGGCTTGTGGTGGAGGCGGTTCGGATGACCCTGTAGTTGTTGACGATTCTATTGATGCGACAATATCCGGTAAGGCTGCTAAAGGGATTATTATCGGAGGCCTCGTAGTTGCAGCGGAGTTAAATTTAGATAAAACAGTTAAAAATACAAACGTGGGTAGTGCTACAACTGATAGCGTTGGTAAGTATTCACTGGCTTTAAATAGCAGTTATACGGGAGGACCAATTAAAATCACTATAACTGCAGGTGATGCTACAACGATGGTTTGTGATGCTACTAGTGGCTGTGGAAGTGCAGTGGCCAGTGATCCTCTTGACATAAATAGCAGTGGCACTATAGATTTTGGTGAAAAATACAAGCCGGGTAGCCTTTCAATGTCTGCACTTTTAGCAGATGCAGAAGATGGAGAAACAATAGCAGTACAGATTACACCATTTACTCACATGGCAGCAGCAAGGGCACAGGCCAGTGCTACAATCAATGCGGCATCTATCCGTGCTGCCAATTCAGAAGTTTCTAATTTATTGGGTGGTATCGATATTCTTAGAACTGAGCCGATTGATATTACCGCCCTTACAGGGAATGAAGATCCCGTTGCTGTAATTTATGCCGCTCTTGGGGCAGCTATTGCTGAACTTGCCGACGATGATGGTACGGGAGCACCTGATATTCAGCAGATATTAACTTCGCTGGAAAATGAGTTCTCCGATGGAATAATACCGGTTACGCTTCTGGCTAACATAAATACTCAGCTTGTAAACGTTTTTACTCAAGTAGGTGCTGTTGATACAAGCGGGGTTTTAACTGCTTTGCAAAAGGTTGTTGCAGATGCTGAGATTGATAACATTGAAAACATTGACCCTACACCATCAGATTATGCAGGTGATACTGATGTTGAAAAGGCCAAAGCTTTCCTGACTGATTTACGAACCTGGGGAGTGACCATAAGCGGTGAAATTGAAAACCCCAGTCAGACATTTCAAAATCAGGTTGATTTATCAAATCAAGCCGCTGATATGGTTTTAGTAGATGATGTCGCAGGTGAAGCAGTAGGTATGGGAATTGAAGCCATTATAGATTTTTCAAGTGGGGTAATTACTACGACAGATTTAACCGGATATACAGGCCAATATGGTAGTTTTACATCGGGTACGATCTCAAAAGTTACTGATTCAAATGGTGATGTGTACACAATTAGTAATGCCAACGCTTTATTTTCTGGAGCTACCGCTACGTTAGACATGGTAATGATTGCTCCAGAAGAAGGGGTACATACCGCTGGCACTACGCTTACTTTAGGAATTAAATCGATTACAGCCGAAGGTTCCGATAATCTGATGGTATCTGACGGAGGCATAGCCACCGTTATCTTAAACACAGATTACGACATTGATTACAATGCTGTTGATGCTCCCGCACCATCCATAGATGAGGTTAAGCTGGATTTCAATGTTTCATTGACGCAGAAGATGACTGTCATTAATAATGAAGCTGTCCCTGCGAATGATCCAGTGAAATTCACTGGAAACCTAAAAACGACTCTTTATCCTTATGCTGATAGCAATGGTGAAATTCTGGATGTAGTACCAGGTTCATTCATGATGTCTGGAACAGTCAGTAACACAACCGGGGATAGTTATGACATGAATGTTTCAGCTTCTATACCTGCTGCAGCAACTCTAGAGCCAATTAATACGGTATATGATCTTGATTCTACCTATGCGTCGAATAATGGTAGTGATTTGATCTACTGGGTTATTAGTGAAAATGAATTCTTTTATCAAAACCCGGATGAAAATTACACGGTTACTTTTAATCCTCTGGAAGAATCTGTTCACGTTGTAATTGAATCCAGCTTTTTAGGTTCTATAGATGTTACATATCCGGGCCCCTATACCTCATGGTTAGATTTTTCCATACAACAGGGAGAATTTTATCCTAATGATTATACCTATTACTTATGGGTAGACGGTCAGGGTGGACATGTAAGGGATCAAAGTATCTGGAATCCTGATTATTCAGTATCCGGCGCTATTGATTTTTTTCTGGATGAACCAGAGGTTGAATTTTTTAATAGTACTCAACCACTGATTGGTACAATAGGGCTTCAATTTACCGCTCAATTTGCCGGATTACCTGCTGCTTCTGTCAGCATTACTGGTAATGCCACAGCTTTTGAACAGGGTAATGCTGATGCTACTATTTCGTTTGGAACGCGCATGCTGAAATTTACTGCCGCAAACGATACAGCTGCAGGAGAGGAAGCAAGTCTGGAGATAACCAATCAGGACGGAGTCAAGCTGTTGTTAACCGGTACAAACCTGAATGATCTGCATCTGGATAATGATGGAGCTGATGTCACTATCAATGGAAATGTTATTGCTACAGTGATTGGTCTGGATAATGGTGGAACTAAGGTTACTTATATCGATGGTACCTTTGAAATCTTCTAAGCGTAATCAGATGAAGTTACATAAAGGGCGGGTTTTCCGCCCTTTTTTATATCTGATGTTATGTGGTTTTCCGATAGTTGGGGTTTGTCAAACTGATCGGCAACTTACCTTCATGCTGGATAGTTTTAACTACAGTGAAGCGACCAGCCTGCACTCAATTTCCGGGCACTGGAGTGATACTGTTTCTGCGGGTAATGAAGCAATATCAGTGTCGCGGATAACCATGGGATATCAGGATAAACGTTATAGTGTTCAGACCATTGTTCGTGATGATACATATTACCGGTTTGATAATGAAACGGCTCAGTTCATTTATCAGATTGAAAATAGTATTCCCTTAGAGATTGGTCAAAACTATGCGCTTTTTATCAAGCCAGACAAATCTTCCAGTAAAGGTTTACGGTTTGGAATTAACACAGAGATTAGCCAGAATTTAAAGTTGGCAGGTTTTATCAGCCTGTTAAGACCAACCAATTTAATCCAGGGAAGTTTGGTTGGTC
>CALCSG010000415.1 GCA_937894085.1 uncultured Gammaproteobacteria bacterium
GCCGAGCTTTTGTCTAAGCCGCTTGCAACCCTTGCCGCTAAATGCGAAACAGTGTGGGGCAACCGTGAACAGCTCAATACAGTTCTACTCGATGAATTTACTACTGTACCTCACAGTCTGTTCATGTATGTACTGGATACCAATGGATTACAGATTTGCGATAATGTCAGCGCCGAAGGCCCGGTCAAACAGTACTTTGGACGGGACCGTTCCGACCGGCCCTATATGCGTGAAGCGGTGCCATCCTGGGGTTTTCTATTATCAGAGGCATACATAAGTTTACGTGCCAACCGCCCATCTATTACTGCTCTGCAGATAGTACGCCGTGATGATCAGGTGCTGGGCTATGTAGGTGTGGATTTCGATCTGCGCGACCTGCCGGTAACTGCCGAACTCTATGAAGAATCAGGAGAATGGAGGCAGATCAAGGGTGACCCTGCCATCCGTAGTGGTGTCTTTCTTCAGCATCGGATCGAAAGTCCGATGGATAGAGAAATCGATGTTGCCTGCGCAATTATCGAAGAACTGATGACTGAGCGCGGTATGTTCCAGACTGTTATTCACTTTTCCAGCAGTCGGGCGACCGCGTGGTTTATGAGTGATCCATTCCGTTACCGTATGCTCGATGCGGAAGCGCTGGGCCATCCCGATGTTTGCCTGCTTTATCCCGCACACGACTATCCACATGATGCACTGATCCCCGACAAACGTATCGTTTCGATCATGAAAGTGATGAAGAAACTTCGGCTGACTGATGAAACCTTTTACCTGCGCTCAGCATCAATCAATATATTTAACGGGATGATCAGCCTGACCTTTTCCTGCGACGGCTCACATTACATGTCGTGGCAGGAGTTCCTTGAGAAGGATGAATCTTTCTGGTTTGGTGCAGCCGGTTGAATTTCAGAATAGATACTGGGCAGTTTGCAGTTATCAGTTATCAGTCTTTTCGAAGCTACCTGTGCGGCTGTAAACACTGCCAACTGCCCACTGCCCACTTTTTTATTTACTAAGCTATTTGTGCGACAGTGAACCTGAAGATAATAAATATTTATCGTAGACACAACAATCACTAAGACTTGTTTTTAATTGTTTTACCAATAAAAAACTCCTAAGTCATTGATTTTAATAGGTTGTTAAAGAATGGTTTTTTTATGGATAAAAATCATTATTGCAGTGAAATCTTATGATTTAGTCACAACACATCTATGATTATTCTATATGAAGACTTACTTTCATCTGTTGGTGTAAAACTCGCACTACAAGAATATGTGTTTTCTTATTCTGGAAATAAATAACATGTTCCTGGTTAAAGTACCTACTATATCCCTTTCTAATATCATCGACACGTTGAGCTAGAGCATCGTTATTAGCGACTAGCTGAATAGCTTCTTCTATCCCCGTCAAATATGCCACAGCCTGAGAGTCACCAAAATTTTGTAGCGAATATTGATAAATTCGCCGAAGATACTGCTCGGCTTTGTTTGATAACCTGTAATCCATTACATTTCTTATTTCAGTTTCAATTGCTCTGATTTAACAATATCCTTCACCGATAGTTTTGAGACACCACTGGTTTCTCCCTCAATCAGTGCCATCCTGATCAAATCAGTTGTTGTCTGGTTATTTCGAATCAAATCACGTATGAAATCACTGGCATTTGCATACCGTCCGCTGGTGACCTGAGAATCAATCCAGTGTCTCATTTCATCAGGTATTGAAATGTTCAATGTTGCCATAGCATTCTCCAAAGTATTTATTAGAAATATTGGCATATATTGGCAAAGCTTGCCAATATAATATTTTTTCACATCCCATCAATATCACTTAAAATCAGGGGGCTGTCGCAGTTTGACTCAGACCATAGCTATTGATTGTTCCGGCTCAATTGAGTACCACAACTTATAAGGGAATTTATGTAACAAACATTTTCGAATATCACCCCAGCAATACGATATTTTTCAAACTCACTTTCGGCATGATTCCTGGCAATTTTGGCCGTTATTTTCCCACTATTTTATAATATGTCACGTTCATCAAATTGCAGAAACAGAACAAGGCTCTTAACCCAATCTTCCATGGTCATCGGAATTTTTCGTTTAGCACGACCTTCAACTAAATCAAGGTAAGCGTTAACGATACGCCCCAGCGATTCAAGCTCGTCTTTTTGCAGATAATTTTGGCCACAGTCACATCTGTTTTCATAATTTCACCATCGGGAGCTATCCCAGGCGGTTAAGCCCATATGTATTTTTTCACTGTCAGCACGTTGCACGATAAGTTCAGCTGCAGTTCTCCCATGAATGGCAAAGTGGAGTTTGTTTTGTACTTAAGCAAAAAAGTCCTGAGTGGTTGTATCGGTTTTGTTGTAGTCCAGACTCGTGGCATAAATATCAGTCACTTTCTGGTAAAAGCGGCGTTCACTCAGGCGGATTTCCCGAATTTCTGACAGTAGCATTTCAAAATAATCGTCATTCAGAAACGTGCCATTTTCGAGACGTTTGTTATCCAGCACAAAACCTTTAATAGAAAATTCGGAATTTCCGAATTTCCCCAGTGTATCGATTTCACTCAACTCTGCATTTTTGTAAATATTTTTAATATGCTCATTAATCGTTGATACAGATTAATCAAACAACTCAGCTATCAGCTTTTGAATTAACCAGACCGTCTCATCCTCAACCCTGACTTCAATAGTGTCATCGCCGTGCCTTTCTAAGCTGCCTGTTCGGCAGTGAACCTTCTTCGTTATAAATTGCGTCCAGATCTTCGTTTCTAAGCTGGCTGTGCGGCAGTGAACTGCTGCACCCTGCCAACTGAAAACTTCTTCAATTTCTAAGCTGCGGGTAAGCGGTTGGGTGAATGGTCTGGATCGCTGTGCTCCATTTTTATGTTTTATCAAGCAGCAAAACATAAAATTTCAATTTCAGTGTTTGCGTTCACAGCATTTTCAGACTGCGCCAAAACCCGTTCACTAATATCATCACTCAGGTAATATTCACCACAATTTTCACAAACCTGAGCCGGAACGTTTTTGATAATGACAGTAGATTCACCACGTTGTATTGTAACTGTAACATCTCCAGCTTGAGTACCACCTGTTTTACAAATTACACATTTCATGCGATTTTCCTCTGAACGAGCCGCAGCTTCAAGCCACTTTAACCGTGACCTGTTTTCCAGCATGTTGCAGAATTTCCACCAGTGCATCAATAGTGAATTTATCGATTTTTCCAGTCATTACATCCGATATTCTGGGTCTTGATACCTTCAGCAACAAAGCGGCATCTTCCTGTATTAACTGTTCAGACTTGATCCATTCACTGATTTCGATCATCAATTGCGATTTAATTTTCAATTTAGAAGCTTCTTCGGGTTCAAATCCCAGATCGGAGAAAACATTACCATTGGCTGGTGTAATATGACTTACTTCATTATCTTGCTCTTCTGTTTTTTTCACTTCTTCACCTCAGCTTTCGCAATCAATTTATATCGAGCTTTAGCAATATCTATATTCTGTTACTTTTCTAAATGATAGTAAATCCTGCCGAATTATAGATATTTCATTTTCATCAATATCGGCACAATCCTGTAATTGCCTTTTTAGCCAGTCAACAATTTCCTGTTCATCTATAAGTGGAACACGTAACTTCCCTTGATTCGTCAATTTTCCTGCTGAATCTTTAATTTTTTTTGTTGGGTTAGCACGGATCATAAATCGTAATTTTGATTGAT
>CALCSG010000416.1 GCA_937894085.1 uncultured Gammaproteobacteria bacterium
GCGTTACAGGGAGCGCTACCCCCATCTGCACTCGCCGCTACTATATCCAGCGCAGCCATAAACGTGGGCCCCGCTATGCCTCCAATATCTTTGTTCATTTGCCAGCTGGCATCCATGTGCATTTTTGATAAATCCCGTCCTTCAAAACTAGCCATACCATCCAGCCCGGCAGACGTTAAGGGTATGCCAGGCAAGGCTGATGTCGCTTGCTGTAATAAATCGTTAACCTGCGGATTAACCGCAGAAAGTGCACGTTTGATTACCGCGTTGATGTGATCGGTTAAATTCAGATTGATATCTCTGAGATCACCCAGCAATGGACCGGTAAAGCCCTGCACCTCAGCCAGCAAATCTTTCATCGCAGCCGTATCCATGATTTTATTCACCAGCAATGTGCGGAATTGATCAGGGGTAAAAGAGGCTCCGGGAAAATTGAATGAGCCAGAGCTTTGTACAATTTGCCTGATTTCATCAGGAAATTCCGCATAATTTTGTATCACTGGAAGAAACACCCCGCTAAACAGATCTAATCCTTCAGCACCTGTTTCAGCCAGTAGTGACTCGACGCCAAGAGGTAGTAATTCTACAGAACCTGCATAAGTACTATTCATGCTCAACCAGAGGCGATTACCATCCCAGTCTACCTCTTCCAGCCCGGTATCTATATCCAGCGACATGAATTCTATGGCGCTATCAATATAGAATGACATGGCGTCATAACCACTGAGGGCAGTCATTACTATGGGAGCCAGCGAATTTTTTAAATCGGTTAAGTCAACAGCAAGATTCTCGGCAACTTCGAGTATGCTGGTCACTTCACCCTGGTTATCAATCAGGTAATCATCCAGAGGTTGTGTATAACTGTCACTGCCATCGGCACACAAAGTATCCTTCCAGACGGTAAAACCATTATCCCATTCGATCTGCAGAGCACTCGCCTGTACTTTGGTCAGTTGTTCGGTAAGTTCCAGTAATTGCTGTAATTCAGCGCCGGCAGTAGCGCTTAAACCACTCATATTTGAAGCTATATTGATGATCATGAAATCATTAATCAGGGCATCAATCTGACTGCTTAATTCCACCACCGGAGTGAGATGACCTGCATTATCGACAGTCAATTCTCCGCTCACACAGAATTCCCCGTCAACCCGAAACACCGACTTAATACCGTTATTGCCGGATAAATTTTGCAGGGAATCTTTCAGTTGCTGTATGACCGGTTCGCTCTGATCAATAATCTCGATGACTCGTGGCATCAGCGCCCCCAACTTTAGCAGCGCAGCATCACTACGTGATTTGAGCAGTTGCAAGTTTTCCCTTATCTGCTCAAACTGCAGCCTGAGTTCAACTAACCGGGATTCATCCTGAGAGGAAGTGCTCATCAGGGTTTCACGTAGATTCGTCAATTGCGTGCGTAACTCTTGTGCATTTAACAGTAGAGAAAAGGTTTGATCTGACAAAATCTCGTTAGACAGTAACGCCTGCATCTGATTGGGCAGGCTTTGCAGCTGGCTCAGAGATTGCGTTATATCGACTACCTGTGTTCCCGGTAAATCAGCGATAAGACTGTTCAGATGATTGCGTATGGCAGGTTTCAGGCCACTGCCTGCAATACTGGATATAACACTCAGCTTTTGCTGTATAGGCCCCAGCAAAGCTTGCAAACTCAAATCCCCACCCAGACCTGATTGATTCAGAAAATCATCCATGCGGGTAAGACTGGCGGCATCCCCCAGATCCAGACTCAGCGGTAGTTCCTGTATTTTTTTGATATCGGCAGATAAGCCGAAACTCAGGTGAGTACTGCCCGCTTCAATAAAATCGATGCCAGCCCCTGCTTTCAAAACATACAGGTCAGACTCTTTATAGCGACCGGTAAAACGTGGTGCGGTAAAATTATCTCCAGAACTGTAATAAACCGGCAATTCAAAACCAAAGCGACTGTCGCCCCAGTTATATTTCATATCCAGGTCATACTGCGTATTGTTGACCAGACTAACCTGCTCATTTTTCAAACTATCGCTGGCATCGATCAGACCCTGTCCAGCGGTGGTAACCACGCTGCGCTCAGCGGCTCCCTGCCCGTCATTACTCAGGCGTATATCGACACGAGGTGCGCTCCAGGCATAACTGGTCATCTCGGCATCATCCAGTTTGAGTACACCGTAGAGTTCAGTGCCTAATAGTGTTTCCAGTCGACCCTGGGTCGTGCTAATGGCAAATCCCTGATAATCATCTTTACCATCAAGAATAAATTCCTGGTAACCCAGCACCCTGCTGCGACCCACCGAGCCATCGGCCCGCCATTCAACATCAACCATGGATATAGCCCTGTCCAGTGCTTTTATATCCAGCGTCTGATCCAGCGTTAACACACGTGGATTCACCGAGCAAAAACTCGTATTCGCAAAACTCATGTCATAAATATCGGTCGCTGCATGCCATGCATACAGGCTTTGAGGATTCGCCGGATCAGGTATCGTAGAGGCTCCTGCCAGTCCTCCAGCACAATCCAGTAGCAATGAAACAAACTTCAGATCAAAACCACCAGCACCGGCAGTTCCAGCATTATTTTGTGTCGGGGGCGGTGTATCCTCAATATCCGGAATTCGTAAATTTCCATCGATCCAGCTGAAATCATCCATCGCATTGTCGACCACACGGAAAGCGAAACGTTCGAAATACAGCTTATAACCATAAAATGAAACCGGGGTTTGCAATTCCTCTGCAGCGATATTAAACACCCCGGTGATACCCGCATTACGAATCACATACTTGGCGCCGATATTTACATTCAAATCATACGGGGTATCCACACCGTTATTAATGATCAGAGGCTTACCATTGAGGCTTCGACCATTACCGGTCGACGGTAAACCATTAGCCGACATATCCGCATAAAACTGTGGGCCAACAGATAGGCCGGTTGGCCATTGGTTACCTTCCAGGGCCTCCAACGAACCCAGTCGATATTTAATGATTTTTGCCCCTGTATCCGGGTTTACTATTCCTCCAAGATGAGCATACAGACTGGCATCCAGCCCCTGATCTGTCTCTTCGGTAAATAAATACCCGGGTAAAGCAAGCACAACATTTGACGCTTCTGCCAGGTCATCTGGCCGGGTGAAAGCGCTGTCAGTTGTGTTCGGTATGGCTCCCCAGCGTGGTTGTGATTGTCCTCCGCTAACAACCTTTACAATGCCGACCATGGCACCCTGGTTATCCGCCACCAGACCCGTTCCAGCAACACGATGAGTTTCATCCAGACTTTCGACACAGTGCAGATTGGCACAACGCCCGTTTTGCAACAGCGAAAATTTCACATCGGGAATGCTGAAAAGTTTCTCATCAATTTTTCCATTCACGATATTGAGTTCAAAATCCCCCCACTCCATATCACCTTCCGGGAAGGCATAGCGCCCATTACCCTGCGCCATGGACAGCGGGGTTTGAATACCCTGTTCGGTCAGATAGAGTGAGCCGTAACCCGGCCGCATGGACTGGAAAGGTATATCGTTACTGGTCACCCCGTTATAGCGTGGGTCATGCTGATGGAAATCAGCCGCCTGTAGATACAACAAATGATCATATTCAATCTTCAGGCCTTCCGAATCGACGAAAGTGCTATTCACGGGAAAAGCAAACGGTAAACCATCGGCATGAAGATACAGAGTCGATTCTGCCGATGGCGAACCAAGATAGGTGAAAGTCGCTAAAGCCCTGACATCAGAGCGTTGAAAGGTAGAATGAAATGGAGGTAAATCTATTTTATTTTCAGCAATATTGATCTGCCCGTTTGCCAACGTCAGCGTATTACTCTCTTCATCCAGCACAGCACACACCGTAGAGTCCTGAAACAGCGAACCATCCAGGCTGAATTCAGCCGTTAACTGGTACTCCCCGCTCGCACAAACACCCTGACTGGAACCTGATTCAATCGAGGAAATATGAAAAGGCAGACTCCTGTCGCCAGCCTGTAATGTTGTCGGCAACACCAGTGGTGAACGAAAGCCATCTAAAGCCGCTACTGCATCGATTCCCAGCAGTCGCGCCTTGATACGGAGATGCCAGCCATTTGCCGATGCCAGCTGGTCCAGATCACGGAAGCCCTTATCAATATGTGCATATAACGCATAACTTCGTGTTTCCTCGCCACTACGAATCAGGTGAGACCCGGGAAACCGATGCCGTGCGAAAGTACTGGAACCTTCTACCGTAAATACTGGATTACCCCGCAAATCTGTTTGCACACTGAAGGCTTCCAGAACAAATTCAACAGCCCAGGCCCTTCTCCACGGTTCACAGGTAACACCTTCACAGGCCACGGCCATCGCCAGCTTCATCGTCAGCGCAGCGTTTTCATTATCCGGGATCGCTACCAGCCCATTACCCAGACAGTCACCGGGAACGATTGCATTGCCATCACCCACCGCACTCACACAAACCGAATCAAACCGTACCTGATCGGTCGACAGGTTCACGTCAGATCCAGCCAGGCCTTCGGTAAGGGTTATGTTGATACGGCCATTGGAGATTCCATATCCTTCCGTCACGCTGACGATCTGTATTTCAAAATACTCGGCGACTTCAGTTTGATTATCCAGCAGGACAGGCATCGTAATTTTTTTTGTAGTTACGCCCGGAGGAAACAATATGCGTTGTTGTACAGGCACAAAATCGCTGCCGGCAATAGCGGTCTTACTGACACTCTGGATAGAAACACCGACCAGGCTACTGGATGCAGCCGACAACTGGACTCGAAAGCTAGCCGTACCATCGGCTTCAATTTGTGCAGAACCAATCAGCGAAGCGCTTATCGTGGTCTGAATTTCCCAGGAACAGCCATTAACCGTATCACAGACATACACCGGCAGGCTGTCCTGTAGAAAAGGCAGATCCGGCAGGGTTAAATAATCGTGCGCCTGATCATAGAGTGCCAGAGCTCCGCTACCCGCCAAATCGCTAAATAAACTCTGCACAGCTGTCGTATCGGTCGCCTGGATAAAATTCTCGATTACACTGCCGAAATCAGTGAGAGTACCTGTGCCGGGAAGTTGTTGCAGAATTGCGCTGGAAAACAGTAATAACTGAAGATTGGGGTCATCCAGGGTAGAGTTCGCCTGTATGGCAGTGATATCCAGCGTGGTAAAATCTGTAGCTGGATCTAACCCCAGACTCTGCGTAATAAATTGCTGTGCTGCCGTCTCGGACTCCTCAAGACTGGCACCACCTTCCATGCTCGCAATTACCCGACTGCTAAAAAGATGCGTCAACAGGTTAATATTACTATCCTGTGATGGTTGATCTACCTCAACCAACGACTCCATCGGGACGCTCAACAAAATCGACTCACCCGTTGTTTCATCAATGAAAGTACCTGTCGCCTCCAGTAGATACCATCCCTTGTCAGGTAACACCAGCTGATAGTCAGAGGCATCGGTTACCGCCTCTATGACCACATTACGATCAACCTGACCGGACTGTTTATCAACCGGGGAGGCCTTGACCACCAGCTCGGTGAACAGGCCTTTTTGAGCTACGCCCTTTAGCTTAACGACAGTCGAATCACCACCCGATGAGCCACCACCGCCACAGGCCGATAAGAGCGATACCAACAGCAAAGTGATGAGCCATGTCATAGACCTGACATAATGACTTCCCCTGATTACATACCCCATAGTCTTTTCCTCTCAGGCTATTACCAGGAAGCACTGGTAATGATCATTCCATTTCCACCCACAAGCACTACCTGACTACCGTCCCAGGCGATACCCTGGAAGTTACCTGAAAGAGCATTCTGGTCGGCCCAGGTCACCCCGTCAGGGCTGGTATAGATAATGTTGGTTGAGCTAGTCAGGATAAACTGGCTACCATTCCAGAAAATATCACTTCCATTGGTGATTTCAGTATTTTGTATCGACCAGGTTATGCCATCAAGGCTGGTGAGAATACCGCCAGAACCGAAAGCAATAAACTGGCCGCCACCCCATGCGATGCCATTTAGATAAGCTTCAGTGGAGTATTGATTAACCCAGCTTATACCGTCGGAACTGGTAAGAATGAATCCACGAAATGAGCTTGAATAGTCAATTCCCAGTGCTAAATACTGATTTCCATTCCAGACAATATCTGATAATCCATTCGTAGTTCCAGAAGTTTGAGAGGTCCAGGTCTCCCCGTCAGGACTGGTGAGAATTGTTCCACCTGCGCCCACGACTACAAACTGATTGTTGCTGCTGTCCCAGACAATATCATCAAGCCTTGAGGTTGTACCTGAATTCTTAGGAGTCCAGGTAACTCCGTCAGAACTGGTAATAACATCACCGCCACTAGTCACGGTGACAAATTTATTGCCATTCCAGGTGATGCTAGTGAGATAAGCCGAATTGGGCCAGGGTTCAAAGTAACCCATCGACCGCTTCGTCCAGGCAAGACCATCAGGACTGCTAACAATAATTCCATTTCCTACCGCTACAAACTGAGTTCCAGACCAGACAATATCGTTTAGCAGATCAGCCTCGCCGGAAGTTTGCAACGTCCAGCTCAACGCATTAGAACTGGTGAGAATCGTGCCGCCCACCCCTACAGCCACCAGTTGACTGCCATTTCCGATAATGTTGTTGATGAATGTTGAACGAGCATCGGCATTATCCTGCCTTGTCCAGGTTATACCCTCAGGGCTGGTAAGGACCAGATTACTCGACATGACTACGAACTGACTACCATCCCAGGCGATGCTTAAGAGTTGAGCGGTGATACCGCCATCATCCTGAAGAGTCCAGGTTGAACCATCAGGACTAGTGTAGATGGCACCACTACCAACAACCACAAACTGACTTCCGTCAGTAGTAATGTTATAGACGGAATAAGTGCCAATATAATGACGTGCCCAGGTCAATCCATCGGAACTGGTGTAGGCATAAGAGCTGGTATATGACGCTATCGCCACAAACTGGCTACCATTCCAGGCAATAGCTGATATTGAATCAGAAGTTAACAGACCACTGGTTCGAATTGTCCAGGCGATGCTATCAGGGCTGGTAAGAACAGTACCTCAGTACCCCACGGCAACGTACTGACTACCGTTCCAGATAATATCTGATAACCCATTGGTGGTTCCAGAGTTTTGAGAAGTCCAGCTTATGCCATCAGGACTGGTCAGAATAGTACCACTAGAACCTACGGCCACGAACCGACTGCTATCACCATCCCAGATAATGCCAGTAAGACTCATTGTGGTGCCAGAGTTCTGGATAATGTTCCAGGTCTGACCATCAGTACTGCTGAGAATAGTGCCATAGCCACCGACGGCTATAAACTGACTACCGTCCCAGGCAATATCATTAAGGTTATTGCCCTGCGGTAAGGAGTTGCGCCACTGCCAGTCAGATGGGTATTGTGTGCTCGATACTTCTGCAGAGAGCTCTCCCTCTGCCGAGGAATTTGAGGCTGAAACACGATAATAGTAAGTTGTGCCACTATTTAGGCCGGTATGGATATATTCGGTACTATCAGCGGGATCAAGACTGTTATCGGCTGTAGTCACATTACCCGTGGTATTCCAGTAAACCGTATAGCTATCGGCAACCGTTACTGCATTCCAGGACAGTGTAATCTGGCCAACGACTGAAGTTGTACGTAGACCCAGAGGTGCAGGAGGTGCCTGTCTGGTCATATTGATGCTGTAGGAAATGACAGTAAAACCATCTTCAGCGGTCACCACCACATCAATGACATTAATACCTACAGTTAGAGCAATTGCAGCACTGGCTGCACCGGATGTTACCGTCACACCATTAACAGTCACCGTGGCATTTGCATCAGAGGTGGTTGGCGTTACCGTGAACGTTGATATTTCATTGACGACCGTAGCCAGATAGTCAATGGTACTGGCATTGAAGAATGGCGACAACACGCCATCTGACAATACCAGTGACGACAGTTCAGCATCACTACTGCCTTCTAACACCTGACGTGTTACCGTTATAGTGTAGGTTTTAATTGTACTTCCATCTTCGGCGGTGACTTCCACCGTTATAGTATTATCACCAACCGACAGGGGTATCGCTGTACTGGCAACACCACTATCAACCGCTGTGCCGTTAACAGTTACCCTGGCATACTCATTTGCCGTGGTCGGCGTTACAGTCATTGAGTCCACAGCATACAGTACCGTTGTGTCGTATTGATTCGTATAGGCATCAAAATCAGGTGCCAGCAAACCTTCTGATAGCGACAGGCCTGACAAATTAGCATCAGTACTCACAGGAGTTCGTATCACCGTTAGAGAGTAAAATTCGCTATTTCCCGCTGGAGCAACGACTCTCACCGACATAGCGTTATTTCCCACGGTCAGTCCAATAGTTCCACTGGAAAAGCCACTGTTTACCGGTATCTCTCTTCCATCAGCAAACACTGTAATTGTAGAATTACTATTGGTAGCGGTGGGTATTATGGTTATCGAGGCATATATATTATCCACAGTGGCTGTATACGGGCCAGTAAAAGTGGAATTAAATGTCGGGGTTAATATATCTGCAGGAACAATGGGGCCAAAGGTCAGATTCTGTAAGGTTGCATCAGTAATATCTACTACTGGTTCTTCACGGGTTACCGTCAGCGTATAGGTTTTGGGTGTGCCATCGGCAGCGGTTACCGTGAGTGGAAACTCATTGGGTCCAACCTGTAAAGTTGCACCTAATATCGGTAGCGTTTTTGGAATACCACTACCAATAGTAAACCCTGAATGCAGGATAGTTGCATCCGTATCGGCGGTTGTTGCTGTAACAGTAACGCTTTCTATTGCGTTACCCACCGTGGCCGTGTAACTGGTGGTGGTCGCATCAAACACCGGTGACAGTGCTGTTTCCGCTAGTACTAGCGCCGACAGGTCCGCATTTGAAGACACTGCTTCACGCGTCACCGTCAGCGTATAGGTTTTGGTGGTTGTACCATCAGCAGCGGTCACCAACAAGTTAAATGGATTTGACCCTACCGCAAGAACACCGATCGGGGTGTAGGGACTACCACTGACTAGCGTAAAACCAGAAATACTTATCGTTGCTCCAGCATCGTCAGAGGTGGGCGTAATTGTCACCGTATCGAT
>CALCSG010000417.1 GCA_937894085.1 uncultured Gammaproteobacteria bacterium
TATTTTTTGAGTATTTTATTTATAAAAAGCAACCCATCGGTCTTCACTATGAACAGAAAATCAGGTAGTGGATTTACATTAGTCGAAATAGCTATTGTTTTAGTAATTTCAGGTATTTTTATCGGTACCTTCCTGAAAAGTCGTGAAATGATTACCAATGCCAAGCTAAAAAGGATCGAATCAGATATAGCCGGTATTCTGCTATCTATGTCTGCTTACCAGGATCGATACCTGCACTTACCCGGGGATGATTCCAGGGCGTATAGCCGATTTGAAGTCTATCATTCTCTCATTCCTGAAAATGTGAATGGCGATGGGTCTGGCACGATAGACGGTGTCTGGAATGCCAATCATATAGATGCTCTGCAAGGAAACCAGGCTGATGAAACTGAGAAATTTTTTGCTCACTTGAGAGCATCAGGTTTAATTTCCGGTGGTGGGCAAGATACTAATAGACCAACAACAGCTTATAGCGGGAAAATTGGAATTCAAAATGGTGCTTTACAAATAGCAGGCCATGCCACTATTTTTGGCATACTTGATGGGAGTTTAGCGAAAATTCTGGAATCTCGACTGGACGATGGAAAGCCAGAATCAGGCCGAATTCAGGCGGATATAACTCAGGAACTCATGCTCAGCGGAAGTCCAAGTACTGCAGTTCAATATAATGACAACTTAACGTATAATATGGTATTCCATCTTTGATTGAAGACTCTTTTTCACCCGTTAATTAATCTTTAATACTCAAAAGTACAGGAAAAATGAACGCCTGTTTGCCTCTTAGAAAACTGTAAAGAAGGCTTTAAGGCTCCATTTTACAACATATCTATAACCGGTTAATAAAAGTAATTCCTGTTATGCCTGGCAGATTTCATGAGTTAATAGACTGGCTATTAATACCAATAATAATTACCAAGTCCATCATTTGCTAATTCAACCGCCCACAAAGATGCCCGGCATAGATGGCAAAACCACTCATATATTGTTATAGGTTCATGGTTTTCAAAATACTGCGACTTCAAATATAACCACGAATTCCGCCTGTGAACTATTGCTCTGCAATCTCACCGAATACCTTTACCCTGTCCCTTGTTAAATCAATCTCTACAAAAGGTTCAGAAACTGACTAAATAAAATTACTACGAATATGTTTTTAGGGAAATAAATTATTTAACCCGATAGAAAACCAATTTTAATAATAACCTGCCATCAATCAGTCATTGCGACAGACAGAATAAAGGAAAAGGAGGGATTGTAAATAATCCCTCCATTACCTGAATTTTTATACACACCCCCCCACTCTCTTTACAGCAGCAGTTAAGGGTAGGCCAGAGAGCCGGCAGCTACTGCCTGGAGATCCTGGTTTTTGCCTTCACGCACAAATACGACAGGGGTCACCACGTCACGAGTGGCACCAAATTCCCACTGCACCCATCCATCACCGGAGCTCAGATGAACCTTCGACCAGTTGTCATCAGAGTTGACAACTGCACCACGAAAATCCGCAATCATCTCGTTCCTGCCAAGGCCATCAGTCGCATCAAGATCAGAGGAAACCCTAACCCACGCAGCGCCAGTTCCCGGAGACCCGCCAATATTTCCTACAAGCCCGAAAGTCAAATTCGCGTCCAGAAACCCACTGTCTATACCAAAGGAAACAAAATTGATATCAGATATTCCGTCACCGTCAACGTCGATCAGTCCAGGCGTCAAAGTTGTTCCAAGTACCCCGACTGAAGTGATCACCGCTGGTTCGATGGTCAGCGAAAAGGCTTCTTCAGCCGACAGGTCCTGATGTCCTTCACGCACAAACACAACAGGGGTCACCACGTCACGAGTGGCACCAAATTCCCACTGCACCCATCCATCACCGGAGCTCAGATGAACCTTCGACCAGTTGTCATCAGAGCTGACAACCGCACCGCGGAAATCCGCAATTATCTCGTTTCTGCCGACGCCGTCAACAGCGACCAGATCGGAATCTTCTCGAACCCAGGCAGCACCAGAACCCGGAGACCCGCCAATATTTCCAACCAGGCCATAGGGCGCAGATGCATCGAGAAATCCACTGTCTACACCAAAGGAAACAAAATCGATGTCATTTATTCCATCACCATCTACGTCGACCAGTCCAGGCGTCAACGTTGTTCCGAGCGCACCGCCCGATGTCACGACCACTGGTGGATAAGCCAATGAAGCCGCTTCCATTGCCTGCAGGTTCTGATTATCACCTTCGCGCACAAACACAACAGGGGTTACCACATCACGTGTTGCACCAAATTCCCACTGCACCCATCCATCACCGGAGCTCAGATGAACCTTCGACC
>CALCSG010000418.1 GCA_937894085.1 uncultured Gammaproteobacteria bacterium
GGTACGGCTTACAGAGGATTATGTCTTTTTAGAGGGGAAAATCCCCAGTACCCCTGTCGGCTAAGCACTACGGGTAATTTGCGAGGCACAGGGACTCTACTCATTTTCCTCAAGGCATCGAAGCGATCGAGGGTTGTTTCAAATAAAAACTTTAACCCGGTTATCGTACTGTTTATGGTGATCTGGGAAACACCGGTTTTGACCATATATAGCTGGAAGCACCGTAATTCTTCGGTCGTCGCTGTATGCGGAGAATGCTTCAGGTAACGGTTCAGTTTCTTGACGGCCCGAATATAGCCAACCTGTGTGCTGGGGGAAAGTTTACGCAAATCCATATCGTCGATCATGCGTTGACGTAATGGACTGATGGATTGAGTACGTTGTTTCATGACTCTACTCCTGATGTGAATCGAGGAAAATACCTCAGTTCACAGCATACGAGATAGAGTGGATTATGGATAATCTGAAGGCTGGCACCCATTACCGCGAGAGCGGTTTAGTCCATCGACCCATTGCAGACGTTGGGACTGGATGCATCGAATGAGTGCAATCGACCCATCAGAGTCATTCCCTACAAGCCGTAGGGACAGGCCGAAGTGTGGCGTAAGCAGGCATTCAAAGATTAGTGTTTAAACTTAATGGTTATTTGCATTTCAGAATATCAGTCAATGAGTAAACCGACACGCACTTTACACAAACCGGTCATTGCTTTTCACCCGATTAAACGTTTGAATTCAACTTATAGCAATAATTCCTGACCTAGATCAATATTCATTAAATAATAGTGTGTTGCAGTACTCAGCAAGGATAAAAAATCTAATTTATCGTAGTCTTCCGGTTTTGGTTGACGTTAACACTTGGCACTAGATTTACAAAAAAACAAAATAACTCAAGAAAAAGGATCAGAGTATGTCAGTTATTACACCAGCCTCATTATTATTTTTTACTTCATTATTTTTGGTTTCATGTGGTGGTGGAGAACCAACTGATGATAGCAATAATAATTCATCAGCTACCAATACAGCACCTGTTCTTCAAAAAGTTGAAGAACAGTACTCAGCTAATAGTACATCTAAAACCATCGCTCTATCAGCTACTGATGCAGAAAATGACGTACTGATATATGAAGCCATGACTCCAGAGCCTAATGTGTCTTTAGTGCTAACGGGTAATACATTAACCATCTCACCGGTTTCTAACTGGAGCGGAACATCAACAATAACTATTACCGTTTTTGATGGAGTATTAAGTGATGCAGATACGTTTACCTTTACAATCCTGGAAGTCACTACGCCACCAACAGTGGCATCAAACAATAGTAGTATCTCCACTCCACCTCCAATACCTTTATTTTGATAAGGACAGCTCATGAATAAAATATTGATACTACTGTTTTTCGCTTCGTTTAATCTGTTTGCTACTACTTTCAATGTTTCAACCACAACAGAACTTAGGCAGGCATTGTCTGATGCTGCGGGTAACGGTCAAGATGATGTGATTGTCATAGCTGATGGAACTTATAAGACTACAGATGATGGGTTAGGTACTTTCATCTTCTTGGATACGGAATCTTACAAGTTAACTATGAGAGGATCTCATCAGGATAATGTTATATTAAGCGGTGATAGCACTGATCAAATACTTAACTTTAATTCAACAAATAGCCACTCCATTTTGGAGATAGACTCATTGAGTTTTGTTGATGGTTACACTGTAACATTAGATGGAGGAGGTATATTTACAAATCATATAACAATTATAAATAGATGTAACTTTTTGAGAAATACAGGTCGATATGGAGGTGGTTTAATTGTCAAAGATCTCAATATTAAGGATTCAATTATCAAAGATAATATCAGTTATTGGGGTGGCGGTTTTAGATCGACGAATGCCATAGTCAATAACACTATATTTGACGGTAATTCCGCGACCTTAACTGATGGTGGTGGCTTTAGTAGTTACTATGGAACTATAAATAATTCAATTTTTGTTAATAATTTGGCTGCTCGTTTTAGCGCTGCATTTAATATAGAGATTGGTTCAGTATCAAATTCTATTTTCATTAATAATAGTAGCGGTATTTACATTGGACGCGGGGTTGATAACTCTATAATAAATAATATTTTCTTAAACAATAGTTCCCATGATATTGATGGAGGCTCTGTAGCTATTGCAACTATTTACAATAATTATATAGATGTTAGTAATATTTTTATAACCGGAATTAAATCTAATAATATTTTTTCAACGGTTAATCTTGGATTTCTTGATCAAGTAAATAATGATTTTAGGTTGACCTCTACATCTGATTTTATAGATGCAGGTATAGTTGATATTTTTTTACCGGACACGGATTTCGACGGCTTTGCTCGATTAGCCGGTGGTAGCGTAGATATCGGCCCTTTTGAATTCAGCACAACTCGCCCCACCATCAATTCTGCAACATTCACTGGCACCGCTAAAGAGCAAAGTGAACTGACTTTTAGTGTTGATTATACGTTGGAACCTGGGCGAACCATTGTTGGAGTATCTTATGATTACCTGAATGATGGAATTTTCATAACATCAAATTTATACACTTACAATACGGCAGGCGCATACACCGTTAAAGCAAAGGTTTTAGATAATGAAGGAGAATTCTCAATAGCATCCATTCCTGTTGTAGTCGTCGAGTTACCATATAATGAAATGACTTATGAGCAAAAGCTTATTAAAGCTATTGATCCTGTTTACTACACAGACTTGATTGGGCTAATTACCACAGATAAAGACACCGCCGTATCAGCTGCCAGCACAACCGGCATCGCCACCGGCAAGCAGTATGTTCAGGACAATATCAACGAGTTCAGCCTGGTCACCGTCGCAGATAAAGACACCGCCGTTACCGAAGCTACAACAACCGGCATCGCCACCGGCAAGCAGTATGTTCAGGACAATATCAACGAGTTCAGCCTGGTCACCGTCGCAGATAAAGACACCGCCGTTACCGAAGCTACA
>CALCSG010000419.1 GCA_937894085.1 uncultured Gammaproteobacteria bacterium
TCATCGCCTTTTATAAATAACTCAACACCAAAAATACCCCTACCTCCTAAAGCATCGGTTATTTTTTTAGCTATTTCACGTGCATTGTTCAACGCTGCTTCTGACATTTTTTGCGGTTGCCACGATTGGCGATAATCACCATCCACCTGAACATGCCCTATCGGATCACAAAAAAGGGTTTGATCGGTAGTGCGCACAGTGAGCTGCGTGATTTCATAGTCAAAATCAACAAAGCCTTCGACAATTACCTTACCTGCTCCGGCACGCCCACCTTGCTGGGCATACAACCAGGCCTGCTCTATTTCCTGCTCAGTACGGATCAGGCTCTGACCTTTGCCGGAGGAACTCATGATGGGCTTGATAATGCAGGGCAACCCTATCGCTTTAATTGCTGCATCCAGTTCTTCGCGAGTAGCAGCAAATTTAAAGGCGGAGGTTTTCAGGCCCAGTTCTTCGGCAGCCAGTCGCCGGATACCTTCCCGGTTCATGGTGAGTTGAGCTGCCCTGGCAGTAGGAATCACATGAAAGCCCTCCCGCTCAAGCTCAGCCAGGGTATCGGTGGCGATAGCTTCTATCTCAGGCACAATATAATGCGGCTGCTCCTGTTCGATAACTGCTCTTAATGCATCTCCATCCAGCATCGATATAACATGACTGCGATGCGCCACCTGCATCGCCGGTGAATTTGCATAGCGATCCACCACGATTACTTCGACCCCGAATCGCTGTAATTCGATGACAACTTCTTTACCTAATTCACCGCCACCGCATAATAAGACTCGGGTTGCGGTTGCTGATTGAGGGGTACCTATTTGCGTCATAACTTTCTCGTTATTGGTTTAATTACTTAAAAAAAACATTCACCACGAAGGCACGAAGAACCCGAAGGTAATTAATTGTGTGGCAATAAATGACTTAAAGATAAAAATCACAAACTCATTCACGTACTAACTGATAACTGATAACTGATAACTGATAACTTTATTTTACTTTCTTCGTGTACTTCGTGACTTCGTGGTGAAAAAATCTTTAATATTAGTATTGAGACTCTCTGAGGAGTTAAATCTATACTGTATTTTCTTCGCTGAGTCGCCTGACCAGCCAGCCACGATAAAAAGGATTTTCAATATCGGCTTTTATTTTTGCTTCCAGTAACCATTTTTTAAGTTCTTCCGGATCACTGGCAGCAACACCTTTAGTTGCAAAATAGCAATCGAGGTAAAACTCAGCCTGCAGAGCCTTCCATTGTTCTTCACTGATCGCATCTTTAAATTTATTCGGAAATGGTATTACATTATCTGGCATATTATCACTCTGTACCTGTTGCAACGGGTCTGCTATCGTAACGAATCCACTCGCTCCATGAACCTGCATAAATTCGGGGTAAACTAAAGCCCGCCAGTGTCAGGGCAAAAACTGAATGGCAGGCGGTCACTCCCGAACCACACATATAAACCTGTTGCTCCGGCGGCCATTGTTCGTTCACTGTTGAGTAAAGCGTATTCAACCCGGCAGTTGTTTTGAAAAAACCTTTTTCATCCAGGTTATCACCAAGTGGCATATTGATCGCTCCAGGAATATGACCGGCAACCGGGTCGATAGGTTCTGCTTTGCCGATAAAACGTTCATGAGTTCTTACATCAACCAGTTGAAACTTATGAGCCTGTAAATTTGAAATGACCTGCTTAGTCGTCACGATACAGGACTCATTAAATTCAGCATGAAAATCAGAAGCGGTTAAAACAGGTGATTTACTATCAACAATCAAACCCTGATTAACCCAGCATTGCCATCCCCCATCCAGCACTGCAACAGCTTCATGTCCCAGATTCTTTAATAACCACCATAACCGTGTCGACATCGCACCAAAACTGTCATCATACACAACCACCTGACTCTGCCTGGTCAATCCACAGGTAGCCAGCCAGTTAACCAGCTTTTCTATATCCGGCATCGGGTGCCGACCAGAGTCATCTGTTATCGGCGAAGATAAATTATCATCAAGATGCGCATAAATAGCACCGGGAATATGTGAGTCGGCATACAGTCTTTGGCCTTTCGAGACATCCGACAAATCAAACCGGCAATCAAAAATTAACCAGTTACTATCATCGAGTTTGCTGTTTAAATCAGCCGCTTTAATTAGAGTTTTATACATATCGGATACGATTATACACAAGGTGTTTAATTAATTTCGCCCACAAAATTGCTGGATTGACCGTGACATACTATAAAAATAAGATGAAAAGGAAATACATATTCAATCTATGCCTTCAATAACTCTGATATTGACCTTAATCATAATCATAATGGCTGCAAATCCGCCACTGTCTGCATTTAATATTGGCATGGTACCGCTACATTCACACTCTGAATAGCAGGACATACCCTATAGAGCCGATATATCGATACAGGGTAGTCCGTATTTGTCACGACAATTGACAAAACACGGATCAAGTAATTCCCTCAGGTAAGTATTTTTATTTGAGTAAGGAATCACCATGTCGCTTTCTACGCTAACCAGTAAAGGGCAAATTACAATCCCTAAATCAGTGAGGGATGCACTTAAGCTACAGCAGGGCGACAAAGTTGAATTTGTTGAAAACGAGCGACATGAGTTCGTCCTAAAACCAGCCACGAAAAAGGTGGCAGAAGTCGTGGGTCTGTTGAAAAGCTATAGAAAGGATCAACCCGTAACCGTCGAAGAAATGAACGAAGCGATTGCGGACCAGGCGAAGAAGGAGCACATGTGAAAGCCCTGAATACCAATATACTGGTTCGCTTCCTCGTTCAGGACGATCAAAAGCAATGCGCCCGCGTCAATCGGTTGTTCGAATCCACCGAACAGGACAAAGCAATGTTATTTGTACCACTACTGGTCGCTCTCGAACTCATCTGGGTTTTGCAGTCCGTTTATGCTGTGGAACGTGAAGCAATACTGGATGCGTTTGACGCACTTTTACAGCTGCCTGTATTGAAGTTTGAAAAGCAGCCTGTCATGCGCGAATTCGTCACCCGGGCCGCACATTCAAACGGCGGCCTGGCCGATTTACTGATTGGCGAATCGTGCAGAGCATCAGGCTGCGAATCAGTGTTGACCTTTGACAAAGTCGCATCTAAGAGTTCACCGTTTATCGCTTTGTGATATGCATGGCGTTCATGGAAATCAAACTCGCACCATACCGGCCTTTTAGAGATAGCTAATATTCTTTAAGGTGCCAATTGCAGTCGATGATGGTTCACATAATTTGCCGTCAATTCTGAAAGTAATTAGCAAAGTAATTAGGGTCAGGTACAAATTAAAGTATCAGGCCGATCTAAATGAAGGATTTTGGATAGTTTTTAGGGTTTTAAATTTGATCTCGCATGGCCGGTTGGGATCGTAAAGAGCCAATTAATTCTGCCGGTAGCAACGACCAGAGTTCCTGATAAAATCTATAACAAACCCAACTTAATGGCCGGTATTAGTTACTTAAAAAATATAAAATTTCGAGATGATCGTGACGCAGTGGGTTGGAAAATAGCCACTCTTAACTGGCAAGCACACAGGGAAGCAAACCCTAACCAACCTCTGCCAGTAAATTTTCAATCATATTCTGTGCCTGCATGGCATAGGACGCTCCAAACAGGTTGGCATGATTGAGAATGTGATAAACATTGTAAAAACTCTTACGGATTGCATACCCTTCATCCACTGGAAACACTTCATTGTAAGCATCAAAAAACTGCCTGCCCGGATTGCCGAATAATTCCATCATTGCCAGATCTGCTTCACGATCGCCGTAATAGCTGGCAGGGTCATAAATGACAGGGGCCCCAGTCTCATCTGCTGACCAGTTTCCTGCCCATAAATCACCATGCAAGAGCGAAGCAGCCGGTTTATATGACTTAAAAAACAACGGTGTTTTTTCAATTAATTTCTGTCCCAGTCCATGCAATTGACCGCCGAATCCATTTTTTTTTGCCAGGTTCAGTTGATACCCGAGGCGTTGCTTTTGCCAGAAATCGATCCAGTCATTCGACCACTGATTAAGCTGAGGAGTTGAACCGATTGTGTTGTCAACAAAAAAGCCGAATTGTTCATTTACATTTTGATGCAGCCCGGCCATTTTCCGTCCAAATTTTTCGCCGCCAGGAGAACCTGTCAAATTTAACCAGCTCATCACAAAATAACTTTCATGACCTGATACACCAACATGGATCGGCTCAGGTACCTTTATTGTTTGAGTTTGAAATATCTGTTGCAGGGCTCTTGCTTCTGCTTCAAACATATACGCCATTTGTTGGCGGTTTGTTTTTACAAAATAGCTTGTTTTATCATCACTGATTTTAAAGGCATTATTGATCTCTCCACCGGAAACACTGTGCTTTTCCTGAATTTTAAACGATTCACCCGTGTGACTGGAAATATTGCTTTCTATTTGCTGCCAGAGACTCATGATTATCCTTCTATCAAGCGGTATTCACCGGGTTTTAATCCACTTAAATCCCATTTATCAATGCCGGTTCGAATAAGCCTTAACGCCGGTAAACCCACCGCTGCTGTCATGCGTCTTACCTGGCGATTTTTTCCTTCGCGAATTTGAATTTCCAGCCAGCTGGTCGGGCAGTCTTTGCGGAAGCGAATTGGCGGATCACGTGGCCATAAATCTTGCGGTTGTTCAACTTTTTTAACGCGGGCCGGTAAGGTGCGACCTTCCTTCAGCTCTACTCCACGCTGCAGCTTGATTAATGCTTTTCTATCAGGTTCACCTTCCACCTGCACCAGGTAGGTTTTATATTTATTACTGTCAGGTGAGGTTATTTTAGCCTGCAGCTTTCCATCATCGGTTAACACCATCAAACCTTCGCTGTCAAAATCCAGTCGACCGGCTGGATATACATCCTTAATATCAATAAATTCAGCCAGAGTCTTTTTGTCACCTTCAGGTGAAAACTGGCTCATAACCCGATAAGGCTTGTTAAATAACATCAGTTTCATAATGATTTTGAGCAACTACTCAGCTTAATTAAAAAAGTCAAAAGATATTCACCACGAAGAAAAACAAATGACTTGAAAAAGGTAACCAGATAAATAGGCAATTATCATAATTTTGAAAAAAGTAGTAACTATTTAATGACTTGCCTTCGTGTACTGTAGGTTCTCAATAAGCCGTGGCAATGTCAAACTGATGAATAAATTTAAATGGCTCTGTATGAGAATCATGTAGTGTCGTCATTCCCGCATGCTTTTAGCGGGAATCCATCGAACAGCAACTATATATTAGCGAAATTGCTTCAATTCATAATGGATTCCGGCTAAATGCGTACCGGAATGACGCCGTTAGTAAAAAGAAACTATCTACATCATATTCCGGCAGAGATATAAATTTATTTGTCGAGTTACATACAATACCGTCAAAGCATCCATATGATTTTGAACAACTATTCAGCTTAATTAAAAAAGTCAAAATATATTCACCACGAAGGGACGAATATCACGAAAAAAAACAAATGACCTGAAAAAGGTAACCGGGTAAATCAGCAATTATCATAATTTAAAAAAAGTTGTGACCATATAATGACTTGCCTTCGTGTACTTCGTGGCTTCGTGGTGAATAAATCTTCTATTTGTTCTAAAAATTAAAACTCGCTGAGTAGTTACGTTTTTGATTGTATCAGCTGTAGCCATTTTTGCTGCCGACTTTCACCCATATTCTGATATTGCATCATTTCCATCAGCGCCGCCCTATCTACCCTGTGTTTATTAATTTCAACATTTTTCATTGTGTCGATCTGACAGTTGATCGGGGTTAATTGTGCCGAAATATCCAGTATCGCCTGATGCTCGATTAACAGCTTCATGATGCGTTCAGATCCACGAAACTTCATCAGCTTTACATTCTGCAGGTTCTCTCTTAAATTCGACAGGGTTTCAAATTTGGTTAACAGCCTTCCGGCAATCGCCATGCCAACACCCGGTATGCCCGGAATATTATCGACCTTATCACCTGCTATCGCCAGTTGATCGGCTATCTGCTCGGGCCTTACGCCAAATTTTTTAATCAATGCCCGATAATTTAACTGCTGGCCTGTTGCAAAAGACCACCAGAGATCACGCGGTTTTATCAATTGGGCCAGATCTTTGTCGGCCGTAAGAATGATGATATTACAGTTTTCACTACGATGAATTTCAGCCAGACTGCCAATCAGGTCATCTGCTTCATGCTGATCACTGGCTATCTGTGAAATACCCAATGCCCGTATCCAGTCTCGACACCATTGAAACTGGCGTTTTAATTCTTCAGGAGCTGGCGCCCTGTTCGCCTTGTATTCTGGGTAGATTGTTTTACGTGCAGAATGTTTAAGGCTTTCATCAAATGTGAATACAATATGTTTTGGTTTTTCATTGTGCAAAAAGTGATACACAAAGTCGCTAAAACCAATCAGCGCATTATTTGACTGTCCATCCTGGTTGACCAGGCTATCCGGTAAACTGAACCAGCCTCTGAATACATAAATGCTGGAATCAACCAGATACAGGCTCTGCATATTTATAGAATTTTAAAACCATTTGAAATCATTCAACGAGATTCAACACTCGACCATATTAAAGACATTTTCACCACGAAGTCACGAAGTACACGAAGTACACGAAGAAAGACAAGATAAAGTTAAAAGTAATCTGATAACTCTATTATTGTTATCATTTTAAAAAGCATATTGTCATAAAATGATTTACCTTCGTGTTCTTTGTGGCTTCGTGGTGAATATTTATTGATGACAACAGGCACCATCATTTCAGGCTATCAATATCTTTACGGATAGCGACTGCTGATTCGTCAAACATTTTCTTTTCGGCAGCGTTCAGGGGTAATTCGATTATTGATTCCACACCTCTATCACCCAATACACAGGGCACTCCCATCGCTATGTCATGTAATCCATATTCCCCCTGCAGGATAGCCACTGCCGGCATAATTCTCTTACGCCCGTGTACGATAGAATCTACCATCTTAGTTATTGCAGCGGCCGGTGCATCATAAGCACTGCTGGTTTTACGCAGGCTTAAAACTTCATCACCGCCGTTGCGGATTCGTTCGACAATATCTTCAATAGCACCTGCATCTAAAAGATGCTCTATACCTATGCCGGAAATCGTGGTGAAACGGATCATCGGCACCATGCTATCGCCATGCCCTCCCAGCACCATCGCATCGATATCTTTTGCAGACAGACCACTTTCCATGGCTATATAACTGGCCATTCGTGTTGAATCCAGCACCCCTGCCTGGCCGAGGATTCGATGACGGTCAAAACCGCTGCGTATGAAAGCTTCATAAGTCAGTGCGTCTACAGGATTTGAAACCATTAGCACTATTGAATCTGGCGCAGATTTAACGATACTCTGCACAATATCATCGATATTTCTGATCTTAGCCTGCAATCCATCTGTTCTGGACATACCTTCTTTACGCGATAATCCGGCGGTGATAATAACCAGGTCAGAACCTTTTACTCCATCTGCCTGATGACAACCATTAACCCTGGTATCAAAGCCTAACAGGGGTGCTGTTTCCTGAATATCCAGGGCTACACCCTGAGGTATACCTTCACGAATATCAATAAGCATGAGTTCCTTACACAGGTCCTGCTCAGCAATAAGTTGAGCCGTAGATTCGCCTACACGTCCAGCACCAATAATGGATATTTTTTTCATCTGATCACCTTTAATTCTGGTTATTTGAATAATTCCAGACTTTATTTACTACTTAATTTATGTCGTTTAAGAATAGCAGAGAGCTCTAATAATGACTAAATAGAATTCTACCGGGTACCATTTTTTTAAAAAACTGCTATTAATTACCGATAATCCCGACGACTTGCTATACTTTAAAACTCTATATCCAGCTTTGTATTAATCAAAACCATGTCCAGACTGTTATTGATTCTGATTTTCACTTTTTTATCCAGTCCGGTTCTGAGTAATTCTATTCAACAGCTGGAATCTGAACTAAACCAGCATGATTATAATCGTGCTGCACAAACCGGGCTGGCTATCTTGCGCCAACAACCTGAAAATATTCAGGCGCAATTTTTAACTGCTGTCGCATTTCAAAACAATAAGCAACCAGATATCGCTCAACGCTATTACCAGCAAATCATACGCAGCCATCCCGAGTTACCCGAACCCAGAAATAACCTGGCAATGATTTACATGGATCAGGAGCAGTATGATCTGGCTATCGATCAATTAATCGCTTCACTCAAAACAAATCCAGCTTATGCCACAGCATGGCAAAATCTGAATCTATTGTATCAGGGGCTAGCCAGTGAAGCTTATCGCAAAGCCTTAAGTAAAGAAAAAAACCCTCGTAGCGTGATGGATAAAATTCAGTTATCGGCTTTATCGAGATTGCATGACGTGAGGACTTTGCCAGCTGTTATGACAGCCAAACAGGCAGATACACCGATAACATTGGCTGCTACGACTACTGAACTTACAAAAAAAGCCGATACTCCTTTACAAAAACCAGCAAAAACCGACGCAGATGATCTGATCAAACCCTTGCAGGAGTGGGCATCAGCCTGGAGCGAAAAAGATTTTGAGCGGTACATCAATGCCTATTCAAAAAATTACAAGGGCCGTAAGGGCAGCCATCAGGCATGGGTGAAATATCGACGTTCACGCATTGTTAAACCCGGTGCTATCCAGGTTAAGCTTTCTAATTTTCAGATCAAGTCGCAGAGCCAGTCACGTGCAATTATTGATTTCCACCAAAGCTTTAAATCATCTGCCTATGCAGATAAAGTCTCTAAACGCATCTATCTGAATAACATTAATGGTAGCTGGAAAATTACCCGCGAATCGACCATAGCAGTTTTATGAACCGCTTAACTCTGTTCATTATTGCTTGCTTAAGCATAAATACGGTCAGTGCAGATGAAAACTCGCTCAACTACGAGCAAAGTTTGCTGCAGACAATCAATGATATTCAACAACTGAACCATGATCAGGCACTCGCTGATTCACGCGAATTTATTCAACAATACCCTACCAGCAAAGTCGGGCAACTGTTATTTGCCGATTTACTGATGGCCAAGGCTGGTGTGATATCCGGCATAGGTTCCGGCATATCCACTGAAGCCGAGCTGGATGACCTGACCTTTGAAATCAAACAGCGGGTCGCTAATACACAGGCTCCTGTATATGAAGGCTATCTGCCCGAAAATATTATTCAGATGGCGCAGAACCAACCCTACATCATCATTATCGACCAGTCTCAATCGCGCCTTTATGTTTATCGCAACCAGCAGGGCACACCTGTACTGGAGGCAGATTATTTCCTCACCATAGGATTAAAAGGCTACGGTAAACAGCAACGTGGGGATCAGAAAACACCGATTGGAATTTATCATGTCACACGCCATATAGATGATGATGAACTGCCTGATCTGTATGGTCGTGGTGCTTACCCTGTCAATTACCCGAATGTATGGGATATAAGAAAAAATCGAAGTGGCGGGGGGATCTGGTTGCATGGCACGCCTTCCTACACCTATAACCGTGCGCCCTGGGCCAGCAATGGATGCATGGTGATAAGCAATGATGATTTCAGTGAAATTCAGCAATATATCCAGCCCGAGTTACACACTCCAATCATTAATGCCCGGGAAATTAACTGGATAAGTAATGAACAATGGCATCAAAACCAGCAACTCATGTTACAGACATTAAGTAACTGGCTGGCCGACTGGCAAAGTAACTCGCATCAACTGTATATACAGCATTACTCAAAAACCGATCTGCAGGCGGAAGGCAGAGACTACAGGGAATGGGAAGGACATAAACGCTGGGTAAATCGTGACCGCAAAGATATCAACATTGAATACAGTAATTTAAATATCTACAAATATCCCGATGAAGAAGACCTGGTACTGATGCAATATGACCAGGTTTATCGTAGCAATAATCTAAACATTGATACCCCTAAGGAACTGTACTGGAAGAAACAGTCGAATGGCTGGAAAATTGTCTATGAAGGAGTACGTAGCTTCTCTAATGACGGGGACAGCCTGGTCGAGAACTAATGAGTTACTCCTTCGTCGAAGAAGTTCTGCATCGTTTAGAGCAAACTGGAGAAGTATCGTCTCGTAGAATGTTCGGTGGTGTCGGCATTTTTCACGCTGGACTGATGTTCGCACTTATTGCTGATAACGAGTTATACCTGAAAGCAGATCAAAAAAGCGTTCACTTTTTCGAACAAGCTGATTGCCCTCCTTTTAGCTACAGCAAGGCAAATGGCAAAGTATTTAAAATGTCCTATTACCTTGCTCCCGAATCATTTTTCGAAGAACTTGATGAAACAATATTATGGTCAAAACGTGCCCAGGACGCCGCATTAAGAGCACCCCGAAGACCCGTAAAAAATAAATAAAAAAATGATACACATCAAACTGACTGATCTATCTAACCCTCAACAGGCAAGTTCGGTAGTCGAGCTACTGGATCAATACGCCAGGCATCCCATGGGAGGTGGTGAAGCGTTGTCGGAATTCACCCGCCTCAACCTGATCCCTGCCCTTAAAAACAGAAAAGAATGCAGTATTATTGCTGCCTATGACGATGACCAGGCCATAGGTTTATGCAACTGCTTTGAAGCCTTCTCAACTTTTGCCTGTAAACCGCTGCTAAATATTCACGACCTGTTCGTTGTTGAAGCTTATAGAAAGCGGGGAGTCGCCAGGCAAATGATGTTGTTTGCTGAAGATATTGCCCGTAAAAAAGGTTGTTGCAAAATGACCCTGGAAGTCCTGAATAATAATGAAGCGGCTAAAAAATCCTACCGAGCTGCGGGTTATAAACCGTACCAACTTGATGAAAAGTTTGGCTCTGCAGAGTTCTGGCAAAAGTCTTTGTAAGAAATATTTTCAAGCCTGTTAACAACTTTATAATTGGCTATAACGTCAATTTTATACGAATAAACTTCCAAAAGTTGATATACATCAACTTATATTCCCGATCACCAAGATTTATAAAATATTTTTAGGGTACTATAAATAATGGCGGATTCAACTCTGAAGTGCAACGCAGTTAATTCCAGATCTAGCGAACGA
>CALCSG010000420.1 GCA_937894085.1 uncultured Gammaproteobacteria bacterium
CATTGCACCTAAATTGGCTGCCGCTGATTTCATCGAATGAAAATTTCGAACTACATCATTAACGGAATGTTCTTTATTCTGGTTTTCTAATTCATTTAAAATAGATTCCATACTTGCATAAAACGCATTCAGCACCTGCTGAAAATCTTCATCCATTTCTTCCTTTAGTCTTCGATATATTGTGCTGTTTAAAGTCTCTATTGTAGAGAAATCGGCTAGTGACTTTACTTCTTTTTTCTGTTCAGTATGAAATGAAGCTGGTAACCATGTTCGCAAACAGTCAGATAAATCAGTATGTTTAAATGGTTTAGTGATGACGTCATCCATACCTGCCTGTTCACACAGAAGCTTGTCATCATTTGAAGCGTTTGCCGTTAGTGCAATGACAGGAACAGGTTTTTTACTGTTACCCTGTTCAAGTTGTCGTATTGAGCGTGTGGCTTCATAACCATCCATAACAGGCATTCGACAATCCATGAAGATCAGGTCGTAGTGGCTGCTTTTAAAGGCCTCGATTGCTTCCAGGCCATCATTTGCTATATCCACTTCAAGACCCATTCGAGTTAATAACTTCTTTGCAATTATCTGGTTAGGTAAAATATCCTCCACAAGCAGGATAGAGGCATTGAAGCCAGGTTGTCCATCGTCAGGTAATTTTACTGACTCTTTAATACTATATTGAGTAATTATTGGGCTTCCAGGCTGGTGATTTAACATGACTGATAAAATCGTCTGCAATGTGTTATATCGAGAGAGTTTATTTAAATAGGCATTAAATCCCGCTTGAGCAAATATGGCAGTATCGCCTTTTAGTCCTGCAGAAGAAAAAATCAATAATTTTAAATCATCAAATTGAGACTCTTTACGAATTTGTAACCCCAGCTCCAGACCGTTGGTTATTGGCATCATATAATCAAGAATTACTATCTGGTAGGGCATACCGCATTGTATTCCTTCATGTAAAAGATCGATTACCTGATTTGATTGTGAAACGATTGTTGCTTTTACACCCATGTGTTGAAGCAGGCGCCGGTAAACATTGCAGTTCACCCTGTTGTCATCAACAAACAGAACTCGTATTTCCGCCAATGAAGATTCTTTAAGCATTATCGGGGCTTCTGCGTGCGCTAACTGAATATTTATCCAGAAAGTAGATCCTTCACCATAGACCGAATCCACACCTATTTTGCCGCGCATTAAGGTGACGATTTTTTTCGTTATTGCAAGGCCTAAACCGGTACCACCATACTGACGTGTAGTGGTGGAGTCAGCCTGGGTGAACTCATCAAACAGCTGATCAATAGCTCCAGGTTTTAAGCCAATACCGGTATCCTGAACTTCCAGTCTTAGTTCTTCGTCGCCGTTTTCTGTAGTTAAATTTGAAACACCTAAACGTATAAAACCATGCCCGGTAAACTTAACAGCATTGCCCAGTAAATTGATGACTATCTGACGAATTCGAGATGGATCGCCCATTAGTTGTCTTGGGCACTCGGGGTGATAGTCTAAAATGAATTCCAGCTGTTTATTGATATTATTGCCAGCCAGTAGTTCCAGGCTCTCCTGGCACACTCGTTCAAGATCAAAAGAAATTGACTCAATTTCTGTCATATCCGCATCGAGTTTGGAGAAATCAAGTATGTCATTAATAATAGTTAAAAGGCTATTGCCTGAGCGTGTGATTGTCTCGACATACTCCTTTTGTTCATCATTTAATGGTGTGCTTTCGAGTAACTGGGTCATACCTATGACACCGCTCATGGGAGTTCTTATTTCATGACTCATGGTAGCCAGAAACCGGGACTTGGCAATACTGGCAGCTTCGGCTAGTTGCAGGGCGTTAATGAGGTCTTCATGAGTGTTTTTTAGATCTTCTTTCATTTTTATGAAGGTGCGGGTCAGATCACCAATTTCATCTTTTCCACCTTTTATTAATTCAGTTTCAAAGTTCCCTTGAGACAATTGTTCTGCTGCACGTTTAAGATGTTTTAAGGGTAAATAGATAATTTGATGTTGGGTCATAAAACTGATGATGAGTATCAGAATCATTATCGAGATAATCATATACTTGATCTGATTCAGGTTTTCTACTATCCGTAGTTTTTCCTTAGACCAGTCTACATCAACTTCTAAATGCCCAAGTTTGGTTCCGCTGATTTCTATGGGGTGCGAAATATGAATGAAGTCATGATCATCGGGAAGCTCTCTACTGTATTTAGTGAAGGGGTATATTTGTACCCCCGCTTCATCATAAAATTTAAAATTGAACCAGATATCACGTTTTAGATCCTGTTGAAACTGAATGGCCGAATATAAAGAGGCTATATCATTCTCAAGCAGGTTTCTAACTAGATCGGATTCTCCAAATTTCATCAAATGCAGAATATCAGTTTTAAAGTCAGATTTTGCACTGGCGAGTTGAGTGGGTTCCCAGTAAAAGTTAAATATGCCCATGACAAATGACATGCCAATTAACAGAGGTAACAGTAGTTTATTTTTGATACTCACTTAATTAAGTCCGAAAATTACCACTCCAGTGATTAGATTTCGCCCCGGCATTGTTAATATGTTTTAACAAAAAAACGTTCTAGCCCCATTTTTTTCAAAGACGCATAGTCCTGTATTGAGGCTGTTCCTATTTTTTTTATTGGTATCAAACGCAACATTGAGCGACCGCTTTCTGTGTCGCCGAGTTTCATGAATGCAGAAATAACCGCTTTTCGCACATCCTCAGGTACCGACGGTAGTGCGGCAAATGGGTGTGGTGTCACTTTTTGGGTCGAATGAATCACTCTGAGCGCATCCCTGTTTTCGGGTGATTGCTGGTTTAGTGTTTTTTGTACGCCCCCTCCAGCAGCAGACTGTCCTAATAGTACGCTTAAATAAACGGAATCATGAGTTTTAACGTACAGAGGGATAACATCAGTATCGAACTTGTCGAGTAATTCCTGTCTGATCTGCATTGACGCAGCCAGTGCATTTGGAGCAGGGAAGGCGACTTTTTTACCCTTCAACTCGTCGGGGGATTTGATGTCACTATCCTTTTTAACCACCAGAACACCAAACAGTTGACGACCATGATCGCGTACAAGTGGGATATAACCCGCTATATCATTGGCTATGACCAGGTGATAAGGATTCATATAGGCAAAATCAAATTCAGCCTGAATAAACTGTTTTTCAAATTCAGGGATTGAAGGAGAGCCGCGCAGTTTGAAGGTATATCCGGTTTCATTTTCCAGATAATTAAGGATGGGGCGCCAGATTGAGTGTAATTTTCTAGCCTCAAACTGGGGGACAACTCCGACAATAAATACTTTTTCTAACCGGGTATCAGCCTTAAGATTACCTGTAGTAAGCAGTATGCTCAGTAGAAGTATCGTTATACCTTTCATGTAATATTTCCCGACAAATCAATTTCTTATCATTTAGAGGGGTACGGATCAATATTTGGTAATGCTAATCTGTGATGAGGTGTTTGTCTGTAAATTCTTAAACCTGGAAAAATCACCTGAATCACGAAAGGCAGTTAATAGTTCAAGACATGAACTGCACTTGCTGCTTCCATGCTGGTCGGCTACGTAAGATCTTGATGCACCTGATAAAATATAAAACACACTCTTCACTTTAAATGATCCAGCTGATATATGTGTAGATTCCACATATCTATCAGTATAGTAGAGTCTTACTGGAATTTTGGTGATATCTGAATGTAGTTAATAGTTGTAGAAATAAAGCGTACAAAAGGTTTGCCTGATAGTGTTGAACCTAAAAAAATTGAAAGTCATTATTCAAGTTAGCTTCCAGGGGATTCTCAGGAACCGTTAAAAAAAAATCGACTTTTTAATATTAAGAAGCAGGAGCTATTGTTTCTTCACCTGTTATTAGCTTTATGACTGTTCTGATTGTGTCAGTATTGCTTTAAATGGCTCTGGCTTTCCAGGCCCATAACCCTGGGCATAATCGATACCGAGAGCCATTAACATGTCCCTGATCTGGTCATTTTCAACAAATTCAGCAACGGTTTGCATGCCCATGACGTGACCAATATCATTGATCGATTTAACCATCGCACGATCAATTGGGTCATCTACTATATCTTTTACAAACATACCATCAATCTTAAGATAATTTACCGGCAGGTTTTTTAAGTACGCAAACGATGATAATCCGCTGCCAAAGTCATCCAGTGCAAAACGGCAACCTATTTCTTTCAGAATTGAGATAAAGGATATAGCGGCATTTAAATTTGAGATGGCGACTGTTTCGGTAACTTCAAAACAAATTTTACTTGCATCGATATTGAATTCTCTTAGTTGAGTCATTATAAACTCAAGAAAACTGTGATTTGTCAGAGAAGGGCCGGAGAGATTAATTGAAAGAAACTGAATCTGTTCAGTAAAACCGGGGTGTGAAGCCAGCATACTGAATGCATTTTTTATTACCCAGACATCCAGTTTTTCAATCAGGTTATAGCGTTCTGCTGCGGGTAGAAAGGATCCTGGCGGTATAATGCTACCATCGTCGTCAACCATTCTCAGGAGCAGTTCATAGTGTTTATCGCCACTGCCATCCAGTGGTACGATGGGTTGAGCATACAGGCAGAAGCGGTTTTCTTCGAGCGCCTTATTGATGCGGGCTACCCATTGCATTACACCATGTCGTTGTAACATTTCAGTATCTTCAGGGTGATACACATGGATACGGTTGCGGCCTGAATCCTTGGCCATATAACAGGCCGCATCGGCCTGCTTTAGTAATTCTGTTAAGCTGGAATTTGCTTCGGAAAGGGTGACCAGACCAATACTGATCCCAACCCGAAAACTCTGTCCTTCCCATATAAATAGAAAGTCCTGTACGCTCTTGAGTATTGAAGAAGCTACACGGTGAGCCTGATCCAGCGTACAGAGCTCCATAATGATACCAAACTCATCTCCTCCAAGACGAGACAGGGTGTCACGCTTGCGTATCGTACCTTTCAATAATCGCCCGATCTGGCGTAACAGTTCATCCCCGGCGGCGTGACCACAGCTATCATTTATGATCTTGAACTGGTCCAGATCCATAAAACAAAACGCATGGTCATCGACACCAGGCTTAAATGTAGAAAGCAATCGCTCTGCCCGGCGCTCAAATTCGTGTCGGTTAATTAGCCCGGTCAGCATGTCATGGCTCGCCTGATAACTGATCTGCTCGGACATCTTATATTCACGAGTCACATCATCCTGAATGGCAATATAATGAGTAAACTTCTCATTGGCATTCCTGACACCGGAAATAGAAGTTCGAGCCCAGTATAAGCTACCATCTTTCTTGCGGTTTTGTAGTTCGGCTTTCCATTCTTCCCCACTGGATATTTTTTGCCACATGTCCTCATACACGGCCATTGGAGTCTCATCAGTTTTGAGGAATCGGGGGGTTTTACCTAAAACCTCTTCTTCTGAATATCCGGTTATTTCACTGAACTTTGGGTTGATATACTCGATTAGGCCTTCCGCATCTGTAATATAGACAGCAGATGAACTTGATTCCACCGCACGCGAGAGTTTTACCAGCGCATTTTCCGCTAATTTTCGTTCAATGATGTTGGCTAAGGAATTTGCAATTATTTTTAAAAACTCAATTTCGCTTTCGCTTTGCTGATGACCATGAATGAGGTACAGGTTAATCACGCCAAGCACACTTTCGTTAGATAAAATCGGTATGCAGTAATGCCCATGTGGCTGCATTCCTTCAAACGTAATTTCATGATGCTGATCAACGCAACTATAAAACTGGATGGATTGGGTGGATGCAGCAGTACCACACAGACATTTACCAAAGGGCAGGTAGTGGCATTTATCAAGTAACTCATCATTTAGATTATGCTGAGCTACCATTTCCAGTGAATCCCCCTGATCGTTGGTCAGAAAAATGGCACCCTTTTCGGCCAGGCTAATAATTGTTGATTGTGTCAGTTGTTCAATGGCATATTGTAGAAATTCACTGAGTGGTTGATCGGCCAGTGACGCATTGAGCAGTTTGTTTATCAAGGCCTGCGTCTGGTTATTGCGTTGCAGTAATCTCTCTGCCTGCTTACGTTCTGTAATATCCTGAATGATGCCATTTAAACGTAACGGTTGTCGATTTACACCTCGTGTTAATTCGGCCTGGCTATATAGAAATCGTTCTACACCATCGTGTCGGATAATGCGATACTCGACTTCGTAGGATGTTCCCTGTTGCAGGGTGTCGTGCAGTGTTTGTTGCAGGTGAGAGCGGTCATCAGGGTGAATTGCGTCAACAAAGGCGGCATGTGGATCTTTGTTTTGATGTCGCTCAATTCCAAAAATACGGTAAATTTCGTTCGACCAGTCCACTGTATCGGTAACCAGGTTCTGCTCCCAGTGACCCAGGTGAGCCATGTGCTGGGCATCGGCAAGTCGCTGATTACCGGTTTGAATTTCCGACAATAAACTGGTTTCGAGACTGTTGGAATACCACTCACGTAAGGCCAGGAAAAAAGTAAAGGCAATGGTGGAACAGGCAATAACTGTTAAAATATTATTATCCAGCTGCTGTTTGGAGAAAACAATAAAGGTTAGTACTGAAAAAAGACACAGGGCCGGCATAAGTGCTTCATATTTAGGCGCCTTGAGAGTGCTGAAAGTCTCAATTTCAGCAGAAGGTGTTTCAGTCACTGTATCTTGTTCAAAAGCTGCCCAGTATTGCAGTGCAAGTGCTATTAACCAGTAAATATTCAGATAGCTTGAGGCATCGAATGATTGCCCCAGCAGTTGAAATGCATACAGTGTATCGGTAACAGCAAAAATGAATAGTGCTGCCAGCATTAACCTGAAACTCTGGCGGTTTTCTCGCCATACATAAAACCAGTAACAATACATCCCGAAAACAAAGCAGGCGATTGTTAAAATTGCATGTGACAGCGCGTAGAATTCATATTCAACTGAATGGTGTGAATGCTGAAGAACCTGGGATAACAGCACAAAACAGATAACGATAATCGAACATATCATGAGCCCCAGATTGGCGACCTGGATCATATTGTACTGACGTGTAGGGGTATGTGTTCTGTAGTAAAAAAGACCGGCAGTGAAAAAAACAGCGTAACCCATGAAGAACCAGTCCCCGATGCTGGGGAAAGGAGTCAGTTCACCACCAAAAATTTCATAGTAGTCCCAGATTAGCATTCCGACAAACCAGGAGCAGGCTGCAAGTCCGAATAAATACCAGGCTTTCTGTTCCTGTGGCATACTGCGTTTTTTTGCAGTCAGCATACAGCGACCAGCCGTCGCTAATGCGGCAAATGTCCAGAATAGATCAGACCACCAGCTTAGTAAGCTACCCTGCAATATTCCGCTATAGTTACCGGTCATATACAGCGTTAACAAGCCCGCTATCACCAGTAATAATTTCTGGCGTTGCTGTTTGATGGAGCTGGTATTTTCTGCATTGTGGTTAAGCACGTTTAACATACTGCGTCTGCATTCCCCTTATTATTTAACGGGTGGTTTAGTGAAATCCTCCTGAAAGCACAATAAATATAGTTTTTTGGGATAAAAAATTACTTATCCGATAATAATCGCGAGAGGCTCAATATGGATGAGAGCATGCTTATTTAGCTGGTTGATCTGTGAGTTGATAAAATATAAAGATTAAACTGGCAGAAATGAACATGATCCAATTGATATGGTTACTCAATATATGGCCTAAGCTGTATGGTAGTTTAGGACAGTTGTCTGCAAATAGCAGAAAAATAGAGCTATATTTTCGTTATATTAAGAAAAAACATTCTGAAAATACTTCTTTTTTTGACTGATATTTCTGTCGAAAGATGATCTCTTTCATTTCTTACAACAAACTGACTTTGTTGGTATCTCAGGTGGAGGAGAATATTTACAGTTATTTTCAAATTTAGAATTCATTCTATTTGATAATTCGATTAAGGCGTTAAAATCTACTTTTAGATTTCAGGTTTATATGCACTAAATTGGTTAAAAACAGCTTTCCCCGGGTAAATTATGTCAGTTTTATAACAAAAGTTGCCAAGTTGAACTGACAGGTTCAAACTACCGGTCTTTAAAAATGAAAAATAACAGGCATGAGTTCGACTGCTGCTATTAGCATTACCGATTTACATAAAACATTTGGCTCAAATGAAGTTCTTAAAGGTGTTTCTCTGCTAGCCCATCCAGGCGATGTGGTTTCTATTTTAGGCAGTAGTGGCTCGGGGAAAAGTACCCTGTTACGTTGCATTAATCTGCTGGAAATACCAACTTCGGGAAATATCAGCATTAATGGTGAGCCATTGAAGCTGGAAAAAAACCGGTATGGTGACCTGCAACCGGTTGAACCAAAACAGATTACCAAGATCCGTTCCAAATTGTCGATGGTGTTTCAAAGTTTTAATCTATGGTCACACATGACTATCATTGAAAATATCATAGAAGCCCCGATCCATGTATTGAAAAAAAATAAGGCTCAGGCCATCGAAGAGGCAATGAAACTACTTAATAAAGTAGGTATTGCCGAGAAGGCTCATTGTTATCCCGGTGAGTTATCTGGTGGCCAGCAACAACGAGTCGCCATTGCACGCGCGCTTGCAATGGAGCCAGACGCCCTGTTATTTGATGAACCAACTTCTGCTCTTGATCCTGAACTGGTGAACGAAGTGCTGCAGGTCATGCGACAACTGGCCAATGAAGGTAGAACTATGATAGTAGTCACCCATGAAATGGGTTTTGCCAGAGAAGTTTCTGATCAGGTCATTTTTTTACATGAAGGTAAAATCGAAGAACAGGGTACGCCCGACAAAGTTTTTGATAACCCTGACTCGGAACGTTTTAAACAATTTTTATCCAGCGGTTTGTAGTAAATGCCGTTAATCTATAACTAACTTGACGAAATCAACAGGAGAGAAATATGAAATTAAAATTAACCTTGGTGACTGTTTTATTCAGTCTGTTTTTTCTGGGTGCGGCTCAGGCTGAAAAAATCCGTATTGCGACTGAGGGCGCCTATCCTCCGTTCAACATGAAAAATACAAAGGGAGAGTTGATTGGTTTTGATGTGGATATAGCCAAAGCCCTGTGCGAGCAGATGAAAGCTGAATGTGAAATTGTTGGTCAGGACTGGGACGGTATCATTCCTGGATTACTGGCTAAAAAATACGATGCAATCATCGCCAGTATGTCGATTACTGAAGAACGTCAGAAAAAAGTATCGTTTACCGATCCTTATTATTCCAATTACCTGCGTTTTATCGCAAAAAAGAACAGTGGACTTGACGTATCTAAATCGGGTCTTAAAGGCAAAATACTGGGTGCGCAACGCGCAACTATTAGTGCTCAACATCTTGAAGATAATTTTAGAAAGAGTGCCGATGTTAAAGTTTATGATACCCAGGAAGCTGCTTTCCTTGATTTAAAAGCTGGCCGTTTAGATGCTGTGCTAGTTGATGCCTATCCCGGTTATGACTGGCTTACAAAGTCAGAAAATAGTGGTTATGATCATGTCGGTGATACTATCGATATTAATGACAAAATTGGTATTGCTATACGTAAAGGTGACAAAGCATTAGCTGATAAATTCAATAAAGCTCTGCAGGAAATTCTTGCCAGCGGTGCGTATAAGCGCATCAATGGTCATTACTTTCCGTTTAGTATTTATTAGTTGAAAAAAGCCGGGACTAGCCCCGGCTTTTTATTAAGAAATTTAACCACGAAGCTCACGAAGAACACGAAGTAATGGACGCAGGTCAGATTCATATACACTTTTAATTATCTTCGTGATCTTCGTGGTGAACTCTTTGTTGCTTTTTAATAATACCTCGACTCTCTGAATATTTGCATCTATGTTTGAATATCTTAGTTACGGTGACTCAGGGTTTGGTGATGAACTGTTAGCGGGCTCTTTACTGACTATTGAACTTGCCCTGGTTTCTCTGGTTGTAGGCATCTTTCTTGGTCTGCTCACGGCGGCGGCAAAGCTTTCAAAGAATCGTTTTTACAAGGCCATAGCTCATCTTTATACCGAAGTTGTTCGCGGTATTCCCGAAATGCTGGTTGTTCTGGTGGTGTTTTTTGGGACATCCGTGTTAATTCAAACGATTGCCGAGTGGTTTGATTATAGCGATTACATTGAGGTGAATGCGTTTGTAGCCGGTGTATTTGCTCTGGGCATGGTATTTGGTGCCTTTTCCAGCGAAGTTTTTCGAGGGGCTTTTTTAGCAGTCCCAAAAGGACAGTTGGAAGCGGCAACGGCCTGTGGGATGTCACACTGGCAGGTTTTTCACCGAATTCGATTACCGCAGATGTGGCGATTTGCTATACCCGGTCTGGGAAATTTATGGATGGTATTGCTTAAGGATACTTCTCTTATTTCGATTATAGCGCTGGACGAATTATTGCGTTGGTCGAAAGTAGCGGCAGAAACTACAAAGCAACCTTTTACCTTCTATATAGCTGCTGCCTGTATATATCTGGTGTTAACTATTTTTTCTGATGTAATTCGTAATTACTTTGAAACAAAAGCAAACAGGGGCATAGCACCACATGCCTGATTTTTCACTTATTATGCAGTATGGTGATCGTTTCTGGGATGGCACCCTGATCACCCTGAAACTGGTGTTTCTATCTTCCCTGCTGGGATTAATAATTGCATTACCTCTGGCGCTAGCTCGAAGTTCCAGAAAACGACGCTACTGGATACCGGCTTACACGTATATTTATTTTTTTCGCGGTACACCTTTACTCATTCAGTTATTTATTCTGTATTATGGGCTGGGGCAGTTTAAAGCCATCACAGAAAGTTTTTTATGGCCGGTACTAAGTGATGCTGAGTGGTGCGGACTGATAGGGTTAACGCTTAATACCGCTGCTTATACCGCTGAGATATTACGTGGAGGAATTCGAGCTATCCCAAAAGGGGAAATCGAAGCAGCAACAGCCTATGGCATGTCATGGTGGCTGCTGCAGCGACGGATTATCCTGCCCCGTGCGTTACGCATCGCCTGGCCAGCATACGGTAATGAAGTCGTTTTACTGTTAAAAGGTAGCGCACTGGTGAGTACTATAACGGTGTGGGATTTGATGGGTGAAACGCGTTCTGTTTTTTCCAGAAC
>CALCSG010000421.1 GCA_937894085.1 uncultured Gammaproteobacteria bacterium
GCTGTTACTATTTTTTCTACTTTTAACCCTTCCAGTTGAGATTTTTTACGGTTAAATACCTTTACTCGTAAATCTTCGGCACGCTCTATTGAACTGACGCCGCCGCCACCACCACAACACCAGTTCATGTGACCGTGTTCCGTCATTTCTACAAAATTCCCAGCGACTGACTGCAGTAATTGATGTGGTTGAGCTTCTACTCCCCCTCTTCTAACAATTTGACAGGGATCATGAAAGGTTAACCGGGTATCATCCTTACCTTTAGTTTTTAATTTTCCGCTTTGTCTTAGTTCATCCAGCAACTCCAGTATATGTATAACCTTAAAGGAATAAGCTCTACCGATATAATTTGGACCATTCCAGCGAATAGCCGCATATGCATGACCGCACTCAGGACTGATTACGGTTTTAACCTTAAGTTTCTCGGCTCCTGCCACCACCCTTTCAACGAGTTGTGCTGCAACTGCATTATCACCGATTTGAAGCCCTGAGTTTGTCGCTTCAAAGGCATCTGAACAAAGCGTCCAGCTTACACCCGCCTGATGAAATATACGGGTAAGCGATTCCAGGTATTCAGGAAAATTAATGATTTCCATTGATGATAAAAGCGCCATGTAATCCGCTCCCTCTACATCCATCGGTACTGGTAAACCAATATCTGCCTCAACGTGCTTAATCTGTGCTTTTAAAGCGGGTAGCTTAATCCCCATCGGACTGCCAATTTCAACTGCCCGTTTAGTAGCCATCACCAGATCAATGGGTGAGTAACCGGAGGCTGCTAAACCCTGTTTTACTTTCTGGATAATGTACGCAATATCGATCCCCAGTGGACAAACCATGCTGCAACGACCACATAGGGTACAGCCGTCATAAACCAGCTTTTCCCAGTCAGCCAGATCCTGTTCGGTAAGAGATTTAGTCAACCCGAGACTTTTACTCAGTTTCCCCCAGAAGGTGTATTCCTCTTTCCATACCTTGCGTAGCGGTTCTGTTTTATAAATTGGCGTATAGCGAGGGTCCCCCGTTTCTGTATAAAAAAGGCAGGATTCGGCACATATTCCGCAATGTACGCAACTGGAAAAAAAAGATTTAACTTTAGAATCCACCTGGCTTCGCAGCATCTGTAATCCACGTTCCAGCTTTTCACTCATCTTAGTCCCCTTTTATTGCTATGAATTGATACCGCGACGACCGAACCAGGCACCGGTAAATGCTCTACTGGGTATAAAGGTAAAGGCATGCATTAATGAACTAAACGGAAAATAGATCAATAACAGTTCCACACAAAAACGGTGGAGTAACCGTAACTCATTGAACGATTCCATTAATGCCAGACAGCCTGTTAACATCACTACAAAAGTTAATATTGAAGCAACATGATCATCAACTGTAGAAATTAAGCGGGAGACCCTGCTTAGCATACGATGTAACCACAACATCAATAATCCTAAAAAGGCAATTTCAGCGGCCAGAATAAAAGCCCAGTGTGGCAAAGCCGGCCAGCTAAAGCCGAGTAAATATTCATCCAGAAAGCTAATATGTGGAGCAGCAAATAATAATAGGGCAAATAACCCAAGATGGAACATATAACCAGCTATTATGTGCAACTTTATGTGAGGTGCAGTGCCTTTATCGGCAATGAATCGACTAAATACGGTTTTTACCGCACCCGCTAGCGCTGAGTCTCTTGCAACCGACAGGTCGGTTTGTCTCTTCGAAAATATTATTACGGCTAATTTCCAGGTCACTCCAACACTAAAAACGCTGACTGAGAAAGTCCACAGTAACCCATCAATAAAATCTCCAATTATTGGATCGATCATTTGCCACTCTCCCCAGCTGTAGTTGAGACCGGCTCATAACCAACTTTGCCTTTTCCCTGTAACCTGGCATATTCATCGGCAGTTATGACCAAATTATTATCATGACAATGTTTTGCCCAACGATCATGATGCGCTTCGGCCCATTTAATATCGACATAACCGGTTTTCATACTTTCCCCCGTCCCTTCTGTACCTAATGTACCCAGGTACATATGACCGAAAGAGACAGTAATTAAGATAATAGCGCCAAACACATGGATGACATGAGACAGTTCCATAATAATTCGTCCCTGTCCAAAACTGGGGAATAATAAAATAAGTCCAGTCGCCGATATAGCAAAGCCAATTAAAATAACCAACCAGTACCAGCTTTTTTCACCCATGTTAAAAAAGCCTCCAGTCACATGAGACTTACCTATCATACCTCCGCCTCTTAGTAACCAGGTTAAATCACCTTTTTCGTAAATATTCCTTTTAACAAAACTTATAAACATCATTAATAGAGATACCATAAAAATGGGGCCAAACAGGTTGTGCCCTTCCTTGCTAGAGGAAGCTAACAGAGAAAAAATATCATGGCCCAGGATGGGGATAAATAAGGTACGTCCGAATAATAAAGTGAATCCAGTAAGGGCCAGAAACAGGAAAACAAGTGCTAACACCCAGTGCAACACACGTTCAAAATCATGAAAACGAAACACCATGTTACCTGACAGCCCTCCTTCAATTTTTACTCTTCCACGCAGCAGAAAAAAAACAAGAATTACACCTATTACAGATCCCAGAACAATAAATCCAATGTTAATTAATTTATCAACTCTAAACCTGGTCCATCTATCTGCCTGGGGATTAATTAAAACATTGCTATCTACAGACTTGATTTGAGTAGTTCCCTGAATTGCTGTATCTCGTTGCCTGACCTCACGCCATAGATCGCTACCGGGATTTTTAATTGAAATTCCCTGTTGCTGAGGAGTATCAATGGCGTGACTATTCTGAAGTAAGATGACAAACAACAATAAAATGAGAAATACTGGTCTCACAAGCTGTTCAATTTTTATGCGGAAAATAGGTTTGATCACGTATTTATAACTCCAGGTTAAATTTCTTATTTCTAAATACCAAAATAAAAAGAAACCGCCTCGGTATTAGCGATTGCAGGAAGTGAGGCTGAAGCCCCACTTCTAATCACGGGACTAATGTCCCCAACTGCAAAATTACTACGATCTCAATTTGGCATTGTTATAAGACACACCCCAGTTAAGTACACTCGCTCCCCGGTTAATAATACGTTTACGATAAATATCAGAAACCATATCAGCATCACCTGCTAACAATGCTTTGGTAGCACACATTTCGGCACACAGGGGTAATTTACCTTCAGCCAGTCTATTACGACCATATTTAATGAACTCTGCTGAGCTGTTATCTTCTTCCGGGCCACCTGCACAAAATGTACACTTATCCATTTTGCCGCGTGAAGCAAAGGCACCGTCCATTGGAAATTGTGGTGCGCCAAAAGGACAGGCGTAAAAGCAGTAACCACAACCAATACATATATTCTTATCATGCAGTACCACTCCATTATCAGTGGTATAAAAACAGTCAACCGGACAGACTGCCGCACAGGGCGCATCAGAACAATGCATACAGGCTACCGATAATGAACGCTCACCGGGTTCTCCATCTTTAATCGTTACTACACGACGTCGATTTACCCCCCAGGGAACTTCATTTTCATTTTTACAGGCAGTTACACAGGCGTTACATTCAATACAACGTTCCGCATCACAATAAAATTTCATTCTAGCCATTTTTATAATCCTCGCTGCTTAAGCTCAAGCTTTTGTAATACGGCACAAACTGCATTTTGATTCCTGCATCTGTGTCACTGAGTCATAACCGTAGGTCATCGCTGTATTTGCAGCCTCACCTAACACGTAGGGAGCCGAACCTTCAGGATACTTTGATTTCAGATCTTTACCCTGAAAGTGTCCTGCAAAGTGAAATGGCATAAAGGCGACTCCTGAAGCAACACGTCGGGTAACCTGTGCTTTCACCTTTACTTTTGCATTTTCAGCACCTTCAACCCAGACATCATCACCGTCTTTGACCCCGGCATTGTTAGCATCACGCGGATGCATTTCGACAAACATATCCTGTTGTAATTCGGCTAACCAGGCATTGGATCGGGTTTCATCACCTCCACCTTCGTATTCAACCAGTCGCCCGGAGGTCAGGATAATGGGAAACTCTTTGGAGTAATCTTTTGCCTGAATAGATTGATAACGGGTAGGTAATCTCCAGAATGATTTACGATCTTCATAGGTAGGATATTTTTCCACCAGGTCGTGTCTGGATGTATATAGCGGTTCCCTGTGTATGGGCACGGGATCGGGAAAAGTCCATACTATAGCTCGTGCTTTTGCATTTCCATAAGGTGAGCAACCATGTTTAATGGCAACTCGCTGGATGCCACCAGACAAATCTGTTTTCCAGTTTTTACCCTCGGCTGCAGTTTTTTCTGAGTCCGTCAAATCATCCCACCAGCCCAGTTTTTTCAACATTTCACCACTGAACTCCGGATAGCCATCTTTAATGTCTGAATCTTTTCCGAATGAACCTTCGGCCAGTAAATTGACACCATCTTTTTCTACACCGAATCGAGCCCTGAATGTTAACCCGCCCTCAGCTACAGTTTTCGAGGGATCATACAGATTAGGCGTTCCCGGGTGTTTCATATCACCTGTTCCCCAACACGGCCATGGCAGTCCATAGTAATCACCGTCAGCGGCACCACCTTCAGCCTGTAGTGAGGTGAAATCAAAAGTCCCCCAGTTTTTCTGGTGCAATTTTAATCGTTCAGGAGTCTGACCCGTATAACCGATAGTCCACATACCGGCATTAATTTCCCGCGTAATATCTTCTACCAGTGGTTCATCATTGGTGACTTTTATGTTCTTGCACAACTGATCAGCAACACCCAGTTTCTTTGCCAGTTTGTACATGATGGTATGGTCGGGTAAAGATTCAAACAGTGGATCAATTACCTTATCTCTCCATTGAATGGAACGATTTGAAGCGGTTACTGAACCATAGGTTTCCATCTGGGTTGCGGCGGGTAATAAATATACTCCATCTTTCCGATCATGCATGACCGCAGAAGCAGTTGGATAAGGATCGACAATGACCAGTAAGTCCAGTTTTTCCATGGCATTTTTCATTTCGACGCCACGGGTCTGACTGTTAGGTGCATGCCCCCAGAATATCATTGCCTTAAGGTTTTCACGCTGAGCTATGTTGTCCTTATCTTCCAGCACACCATCAATCCAGCGTGAAACGGGTATACCCTTGGTATTCATGACATGCGAAGCGTTATCTTTCTCATCATGCTCACCGATGTATTCCTTGCCATCTTTGCTATAGGCAACATTGTCGAATTGACCTTTTATCCATTCATAGTCCAGGTCCCACACTCTTGCCCAGTGCTTCCATGAACCTTCAGAAAGACCGTAATAACCAGGCAGGGTATCAGCCAGTACACCAAGATCTGTTGCACCCTGCACATTATCGTGACCGCGGAAGATATTAGTCCCACCTCCGGATACACCCATATTGCCCAGTGCAAGCTGGAATACACAGTAAGCCCGGGTATTATTGTTGCCAATGGTGTGCTGAGTTCCGCCCATACACCATATGAATGTTCCGGGACGATTATCAGCCATCGCTTTAGCCGCTGCAAAAACCTGGTTCACCGGTACACCACTTATGCGTTCAACTTCATCAGGTGTCCATTTGGCGACTTCTTTTCTAATCTCTTCCATGCCAAAAACTCGCTGACGAATAAACTCTTTATCCTCCCAGCCATTTTTGAATATGTGATATAACATCCCCCAAATAACTGGTATGTCAGTTCCCGGACGAATTTTCAAATAATGATCTGCATGTGCAGCGGTACGGGTAAACCGGGGATCTATAACTATTATCGGTGCATTGTTTTCTTCCTTCGCCTTGAAGATATGCTGCAATGCAACCGGATGTGCTTCAGCAGGATTGGCTCCGATCAGCAACACTGCTTTGGAATTATGAATATCATTATAGGAGTTGGTCATGGCACCGTAACCCCAGGTATTTGCTACACCAGCAACCGTGGTTGAATGACAGATACGTGCCTGATGATCTACATTGTTAGTGCCCCACATGCCCGCCATTTTACGAAACAGGTAAGCCTGTTCATTGCTGTGTTTGGCGGAACCTAGCCAGTAAACGGAATCGGGACTGGAGGTCTTGCGTATATCCAGCAATTTGTCCCCAATTTCGTTAATTGCTGTTTCCCAGGAAACTTTTTTCCATTTACCATCGACCAGTTTGGTAGGATATTTAAGCCTCCTTTCGCCATGACCGTGCTCTCTTATCGCAGCACCTTTGGCACAATGCGCACCTTTATTAAACGGGTGATCGAAAGCAGGCTCCTGCCCTGTCCAGACACCGTTTTGGACTTCGGCAATTATTCCACATCCTACTGAACAGTGAGTACAGATCGTTCTAATCTGTTGCGTATTGGCTCCACTGGTCGATGTAGCTTGAGCCTTTTTCATCATAACCGGCGATATGGTAGTTGCCAGTGCTGCGCCTCCTGCCATCAAACTGGAACCTTTCAGGAATGCCCGACGGTTAATAGCATCTGCAACCGGTTTTACTTTTAAATCGATGTTTTTAATCTGGCCCGATTTTTTTATTAATTTACTCATTACTCACCTCTGTTAGCTGGCTGCAGATTTATAGTAATCAATCACATGTTGTGTTAATTGATAACCCTTTTTTTGACTGGTTTCCGGTTTTAGCTCTGGCTCTGTACCAGTGGCTATCGCCGTATCGGGTAGCACACAACTGGCAACTAAACCTGCACCCAAAAGAGTGGATTTTGTAATAAATTCCCGTCTTTGCGAATCAAGCCTGATTTGATTCTGTTCAACCTTAATTTTACTCACTAAAATCTCCTCCCTCTCAGGGTGATTATGTTTAAATATATTCTTTCTTTGTTTAGCCCGGATAATTCATAAATTTGCGTAAAGATCGCGCAGGATATTGATTTCACGGGAAATATCTGAAGGAGTCTCGTATCGGTGATTACGGGCGACTGAAGATATATTTCCTGTGGAATCAATAGACTAGCGAGATTGTGCATAATTTATGAATTATCCGGGTTAGCTTTGCATGGAAAAATATTTATTCTCGAAGCTGATAAATTCAGCTCCAAAACGTCCTAATGCTTTATAAAAAATAGCAGACTTAGCCTCTGACAAATCATTGAAAAAGCGCCCCATCCAGTTCACCATGTGGGTCTGGAAAAATTTTCTCTGCACGTTTAAATCGGTATCGTCAGTTATCATTAATGAAACAACTTCACACAACGCTGCTGCATGATCTTCCGGTTCTGTCACTGATTCATTTCTTTCAAAACCCAGCTGCTTAAGGTCATCTCGTAATTCGCTCAATGGTTTTTCCATTAGAAACCCGGTTAGATACCATGAGCCATACGGCACAACTTCACCCTTACCCAGGCCGATAAATAAATCATGATATTCATCCTGTATGGCACTAGCGGTTAAAGTCCTGGAAGACAATCCCAGCATCGACATAGATACCCTTAAAGAATCACCTTCACCCTGCACCTGCTGAGTTAAAGAGGAAAGTCTGTCCAGTATTTGGCTATCCGGAGAACTTCTCAACAATGCAGCCAGTAAACTGTATGCATTTGCACGGTATTGCTGCTCCTGATCTATAATGCCTGTTGATTCAGGTTCTACAGAATAGTGCTCCTGATAATCCTGAGCTTGCACATGTAATGTCATTTCAATTTTTTCCTCATGGTTCACTGGTTGCAATTTATGTTCCGGAAAATTCGGGAAAATAGTCAATATTAATTACCAATCAGGATAGTTGATTGTTAGAAGTTGAGTTGAGTGGGTCATAATTTCCATTTAAGGCATCCGGGTCCTGGACAATATCAGCCACTCTGCAATCATCACACATTTTCAAACGGTCAAGTGCTCGCTCCGTTTTAAACATATAATGCCCCTTTAATTTAAACTTCATCTTATGAATAACGGACGTTGGTGCGAAGGCTTTACCACAACTGATACAGGCAAAAGGAGTGTCCTGATTTAATACCTTAGATTGATTTCTTTTTTCTCGATTAAAAATAAATCGTGGTGAAATAGATATTGCCTGTTCGGGACAGGTCTGGGTACAGGTACCACACTGGATGCAATTACTTTCTATGAACATTAATTCTGGTAATTCACGGTTCGAACCATCCTGCAATGCCTTACCCGGACAGGCTCCGACACAGGCCATACATAACGTACAGCTGCTTTCATCGATAATGGCAGTACCAAACGGGGCACCCGCAGGCAGACTAATCAGTTCGCGAGTTTTATTTATTTGTTGATAACAATGATCTACAGCCTGATACAGGGCATCACGTTTATTATTCGGCATGCTGTAAAGAGCTGGTTGCAGTTGCAGATTATTTTTAACTGGTAGTATGTCACTCACACTATTTTGCAGTGACACCATTAAAGGTTTTAAACATAAACCTGATAACAGGGTTTGCAGCCAGTCGAGTTGTTTATTTAATGTACTTATTGACATAGTCGGCATTCCCTCATCGACCAGCAATACTACCTGGGAAGCACCATAAACCAGGGTAGACAGGCATAATTCCATGCCTACGCTGGCAAGTTCTTCAACTCTTACCAGTAAATAGTTAGGAGCCAGATGTTCACTGATTTCCTCTGCAGCGTGAAAAACCACCACAGGATTTTCTCCACCGGACTCTCTAAAAGCCTGCAGCATTTTCCTTATCTTGTTACCGCTATCACTTAAAGTTGGATAAACATACTGGATGGCACCCGATGGACAGACTGTTGCACAACTGCCTCCTCCCTGGCACAAATACGGATCAACTTCTATTTTTTCGATAAGACTGGTAATGGCTCCTGCCGGACAGGCTTCGATACAATTCATGCAAACCGTCATTCCATTAACTCCATGTGCACAGATTGACGGGTCGTAATTGAAATATTTTGGTTTTTCGAACTCTCCTGTCATATCAACTAGCATGTCCTGTAATTGTCTGCTAGTTTCAGCTGAAATGATTTCGTGAAAATACCCGGCAGGTAATATTTCATTTTGTAGCAAAGCTTCGACATTACCGTCTACGATTAAATCTGCCTGTAATGTTTCCTCATTTCCCCGGGCATCTTTCAGTGTAATCACAAACTGTCCCAGATGACCCTTAATATCAATTTCCCGTTGATTTAATGCTATATCGCGATCAGACAGTGGCATAGCGAATGAACCTTTCATCAATAACAACGTCATCTGTAATGGTGCTATAAAATCTTTACAGGCAGAAAGTGTTTCTATATCTCCCATCACCAATACATGTCCATTAGATTGATAGCTCAGTAAACTGGTTGGTGTAGTATGAAATCCTTCTAGCGCAACTTTAGCTGCTGTGATGGCCTGCTTATTCATTTCATTCATTATTGTGTGCCGTATTGGTAACTGTTAATTCGGAATTATCATTGAGCAATCTTTCTTCAACTTCTGAGTCTGATTCTGCTGGTTCAAAGTCTGTTTTTACTGGTTTAACAGAATTATTAAGCGGGGTTGCCTGATTTTCTGCTGGATTTTGAGGAACAACGCTAGTGTCGTTTTCAGTTAATTTTTTCGCCTCCTGTTCCAGTTTCTTTTTGGCTTCCATTTCAATCTGGTGCTTCATGTCACAGGTGACAATATCACCCAGCTTCACAAAAGAGGTATAATCTTCATCATACTCATCGAGACCATCGCGCACGTTAAATGAAGGAGCTTTAAATAGTTTTTTTAAAGCCAGGTTGCGTAATTCATCACTGACACCACTGGACATAAAACCACTAAAGTCAGATTCTTCATGCAAAGTTTCAATGGCAGGCATGTCTTCATCAGTCAGTAGCGGTCTGCTTTCTTTCAGTTCAGAAGCAGCTGAAATTCTATTGTCTATCTCAGCTGCTGTTAAATTTTGTTGTTTTAAGGCAACGACCAGATCTTCCTGTTTAGATTCAGAAGCCGTTTGCTGCTTGCGCCTCGACCAGCGCGATAAAAGATTTTCCTGCTGAATTTGAGCCATTAGTTTTGACTACTAATGTTATCCCGACCCTGAGATTGTATTTTCCAATCCTTACGTTTTCGTTTTGTTTTTTTAATAGCGATATAATTTGACAAAATATAAGCCTCAACCCATTTATACAACTCAGCGGGAATATCAACGGCATACACCAGTTCATCTCCTTCCAGATAGGCATGCGCCTCGTCAAAACTTAAACTCACCAGAAAGGGAACTGGCATTTCATCGGGATCATCCATCTCATTCGCCACCACAAAACAACCTGGTTGCGGTGACATTAAATTGTGGTAATAACTTTCACATTCATCGATAAAAAGTTTTAAATACAAACCTGAATATAAATATCTTTCTACCCTATTCTCTTCATGAATTTTTTTGATAAGATTTTTAGACGAACTTTGTCCGGCGATCACACCTATGGCTTTATAGCTAAATTCTCTCCATTTATGTTGTGACGGTACTTTTTCCATCACCACGGAAATAGGCATTTGATCTGGAAGATGTTGTTCAAAATTTTGTAGCTTGATACTTTCCATCAGTGAAACCTGAATTGCTTATTTCTACAGGATTCTGCAAGTGTTGTACCAACCTGAGATTTTCTTATAAACCCTCAGTAAATTAGATGTTCAATGATGAGATGACTTTTTAACCGGGTAAAATTGACCCGTCCATTTACCCAGAGTGAGACATAAGATCCCAATTCATAAATGCAGTTTCATTTTGAAGTCACTTAATATCTCCATAGATCAACAATTCTCCTTACATTAAAACTAGGTATATTTATTGCTTTATAATTTAAGTTCAAGATCAATAAAAAACTTAATGTGAATGATAATCATATAAATACCAACAACAATGTTCTGATTGATCGATACGGGCGCGTGATAGATTATGTCCGGTTTTCAGTCACCGAT
>CALCSG010000422.1 GCA_937894085.1 uncultured Gammaproteobacteria bacterium
GCGTGCTAATCTTACAGTCAGTGCCGGTTCACTGCCCCATCCCAGAGGGCAGGGCACATTAATTTGTAGATATCTTGCACCTCGAAAAGACATGGCTTTTTCAACTTTATGCTCAAGGTCATGTAAATCATGCACGGAAGCAGTCGCAACATATGGAATTTCATGCGCCATCGCAATGGCTGGTAGATATTTACCGGAAGTAAATGAGCTCCCGGGGTTATCACCGACCGGCATCGTAGTCGATGTTCTGACACCCTCCGGGGTTGCACTCGAGCGCTGCACGCCGGTATTCATATAACCGCCATTGTCATAACAGATATAAAGCACGTCATCATTACGTTCAAACATGCCGGATAAACAGCCAAAACCTATATCGGTGGTGCCACCGTCACCACCCTGAGCGATAACTCTTGTCTCGTTATCACCTTTCGCTTTTAGCGAAGCTGCAATACCTGATGCAACGGATGCCACGTTACCAAATAGAGAATGAATCCAGGGAATGTTCCATGCAGTTTCGGGGTAGGGCGTGGTAAATACTTCAAGACAGCCAGTCGCATTCGCGGCTATTATTTTATTACCTGTAGCTCGCATGGCGGCATCTAATGCATAGCGTGCACCAAGTGCCTGACCGCAGCCCTGACAGGCTCTGTGACCTGAATCAATAGAATTAGAACGTTCCTGGGTAGCCTGCACGGTTCGAAAATTTTCATCTAACAACCGGTTGCCTACAGTAAATGTACCAGTCTGATAAAATTTGACTGTTTGCTGGTTTGCTGGCTGATCAGCTTGATTTTTTGGCATGATTTTCACTCGTTAATGCGTTTTGGATGCAGATAAGACACCCATATCACGTAGAACATTCTCAGCGGTGGAGCCCGAAGACTGTCCAGATTCCTGTCGTTTTATTTCTCTGTTGACTGTTTCAAAATCTAAATCCATGAAAACTTCCTGGTCCAGTTCGTCAGTATTAGCGAGTTCGACAAGTTTGCGTAATGATTTCATAGTAATAGTTCGGCCACCCAGTCCACCAATCACTGAATTGATTTTGAGACTTAATCCCTGAGTTGCCATATGAATTTCACTGGCCAGAATACCTCCCATACCGACTGCAAAACTTTTTTCAAACACGATAATACGCCTGGTTCCTAACAGGGCACTGCGTATAGCCTCCACCGGAAAGGGGCGGAATGAACGCAGGCTTAAAATGCCGATAGACTGACCCTGCTCTCTTAATTCTGCGACTAATGCCTGCAAGGTTCCAACCACGGAACCCATAGCAATAAAAACTATATCAGAACCTTCTGCATCATAGGATTTTACCAGTCCGCCAGAATCTCTGGAAAATATTTCCTCAAACTGTTCAGCCTGTTGTTCTATCATGGAAAGTGCCTGTTTCTGCCTTGCATGAGCCAGGTAGCGAACTTCGGTAAAAGCATCAGGGCCCACCATGGCACCAATTGTTAAAGGTGCGGCAGTTTCCAGTAACTGGCGTGGTACATAAGAGGGTAAAAACTGATCAACTTGCTGTTGATCGGGTAAATCGACCCGTGTGATTGCATGGGTCAGGATAAAGCCATCCATATTGACCATGACGGGCAAGCTTAAAGCTTCAGCGAGTTTAAATGCCTGAATATGCACATCTATGGCTTGCTGGTTATTTTCTACAAATAATTGAATCCAGCCGGCATCACGAACAGACATGGCGTCTGAATGATCATTCCAGATATTGATAGGTGCTCCAATTGCGCGATTGCCCAGTGTCATGACGATTGGTAACCCTAAGCCGGATGCGTTATATACGGCTTCCATCATATACAACAAACCCTGGCTGGCTGTTGCAGTATAAGAACGAGCACCGGTTGCAGATGAACCGATGCAGACACTCATGGCTGCAAATTCAGATTCGACATTTTCATAGGTGCAGTTTTTTAATTCTCCACTTTTCACCAGTAGGCTAAGGTGTTCGACGATATGGGTTTGTGGTGTTATCGGGTAACACGGAACCACTTCTGGGCGACACAGTGCAACGGCTTTGGCAACGGCAATAGAACCACTCATTTGATGTAGCATAATTAAGCCTCCTGAGCCTTACTGAGCATTTGCATAACCAGATTATATCCGGCTTTGGTAGCGATGATATTGGGTTGAGCGATTCGACTCGGGAATTTAGCATTGATGGCGCTTTCCAGGGCAGGCATTTTGACCATATTACTCATCGCCGCAAAAGCACCTAGTAACACCGTATTGGGTTTAGCTTGCTTAATATATTTTAAAGCGAGTTCTGTTGCTGGTATGGTAATCACATGATTTTCAGGAAACTGTGACGTCATATCCTCAATACCCAGTTGTTCGGGTGTTTTTGAACTGTTAATTAACAGGTACCCATCTGTTTTGACACCTTCAAATACATCGATGGCATTAAACAGGGTAGGGTCCTGAATTATCAGCATGTCAGGTTCCATGACGGGCTCGCGAATAGTTATGGCTTCATCGCTGATACGAGCGAATGCCTGTACCGGTGCCCCCATTCGCTCAGAACCGAAACTGGGAAAAGATTGTGAAAATTTACCTTCTTCAAACGCTGCGACGGAAAGCAGTTCGGATGCAGAGACAACGCCCTGACCACCGCGTCCATGAATTCGGATTTGGAACATGATATATCCTGTTAGGTTTTATGATTGTAAATGATGATTTTGTTAATTAGTGTAGCAAAAGAAAGTAACAGTTATATGAAATTTTATATCAATTTCGAGGCAACTTGACTTAGATTACATAAAATTTTTTCAAAGTTGAAAGAGCCTTATTTTAGCGTTAATTTTGTGCAAAAACAGGCTGTTAATACCCTATTTATTGAGAGACTTAAATGAGCCAATATTTTTACGCGAATAATTCTTCATTTTGATTAAAGATGACAGTTGTATTTTTGCCTTTTCCTTTGGCCTCATATAAAGCGGTATCAGCCTGTTTAAATAACATGTTTTTATCCAGAGTAAAACCCGATAACGTGGAGATGTCGATGCTGACTGTTAAGGGACTTTCGTGATTAATTGGCGCAATGGATGTGTTACTGTTTCTTATATTGTTATGAATACGTTTAGCAACCTGATAAGCGCCATCGTTATTGGTGGATGGCATTATGACAATAAACTCTTCACCACCATAACGAGCAACAAAATCGGTTATGCGAGGTAAAGAATCGTTAATTGTTGTTGCTATATGCTTGAGTACCTGGTCACCAAAGTCATGACCATATTTATCATTGAATAACTTAAAATCATCAATATCAATGATCAGCATTGAAAGGGGTTGGTGCGATCTTTGTGCAGACTGTACCTCCGAGTTTAAATTTTCGTCATAAGCACGACGATTCGAAATCCCTGTTAATTCATCTATTAGACACATTCTTGTTAATTGTTTATTGACGTTTTCAAAAGCCTTCTGGATATGTTTCTGCTGCGTGATATCTGTTCTAATAGAGATATAACATTGAGGTTTATTCTGTTCATTCATAAGAGGAATAATAGTGGTATCTACCCAATAATAACTTCCATCTTTCGCTTTATTCATTACCTCATCTTTCCAGTTTTCCCCGTTTGCCACGGTTCTGTACATTTCCTTCCAGTAGGTCTTGTCTTTAACGCCGGAATTGATAATTTGATGGCTTTGCCCTATTAGCTCATTTCGGTTATAGCCACTTATTTCGCAGAATTTATCATTCACATCGAGGATTTCTCCTTTTACATCGGTAATAGCCACAATGGAATGTTGATCTATTGCATATTTGTAAAAATCACTGATATTTTGAGTTGATTGCTGGACATAACTGGCTGATTTTAGAAGCCATTGATTAAATATCAATGATGTTATAGAAATGAGTAGAAAGATATGAATTGAGAAAGCAAAGACATCGTCAAGTTCTAAAAAATAATAGCGATGCAATACTGAAAGAAATGCTTCAGTAATACATAAAACGAAGATAATTTTTAACAGTGATTTAATATTACTACTCGACATATTTAGATCTGAGGCTTTATATTAGATATTAGTACAATATGTAAAGATCAGTCATGACATATATCAACTAATTAAGTATATGCTAATTAATATATATCCTTAGTATTTAAAGGTATATTTGTCTATGTTATGTTGTCTTTATCGGATAAGTTTTTTAAAAACTCATAAAAATTGGTAATAAAACTTAAAAGGTGCATTGGTTTATATTTAAAATAGGTTATGAAAAAGACTTTTTAATTAATTAGAAAACGTCTGGACACATTGTTGTTCCAGTAGTTTGGATTATCCTCTGAAATAAATCCGCCTGGAATGGATTTGGAGTGTAAAACTGCCCGCAGGGGGTGAAATTGAAGGATGCATTTCAACAACCCGGAACCCTGTGATCGTCACTGTCTTCCTTTGTGAAAATCGCGATAAACAATACCTGACTAAATTAGTAGGGAATAATACTTGACCATTTTAGTCGGGATTGTATACTGAGCCTACTTTAAACAAATCCAGGTTTTTAATATGCGGTTATCAACCAAAAGTAGATATGCCGTGACCTCTCTCCTTGATATGGTCATGAATTCACAGAAAGGCCCTGTTTCTTTGGCTGAAATTTCAAAACGACAAGGGATTTCCCTGTCCTATCTGGAACAGTTATTTGCCAAGATGAGACGCAACAACCTGGTAGTCAGTACGCGCGGCCCGGGTGGTGGTTATAGCTTAAGTATGGCACCTGAAGCGGTGAGTATTTCCGATATTATCTGTGCCGTCGATGATAAGGTTGAAGTCACCAATAAAGACGCACTGGCTGGAAGTGCTGCTTACGAACCTTGCCTGACAGAACAGTTATGGGAAGAATTAAGCGATCAGATTTCTAACTATCTGACGAATATTTCATTGGCAGATATGATTAATAATCAATCTGACACTGAAAATTTGCTTAAAGACTGTTAACTTTTTATCAGGCTTATATAACGATGTCCGTTTATCTGGATCATAATGCCTCATCACCTTTGCACCCGGAAGTGCTGGAAGAAATGATGCCCTTTCTGGCATCTACATATGGCAATGCATCCAGTTTACATCAAAGTGGGCGCTTTTTGCGCTCTGCAATTGAGACTGCACGTGCGAGAGTTGCTGGTAGTATTAATGCGCATCCGGATAATGTCATCTTTACCAGCGGTGGAACGGAAGCTAACAATCTGGCGTTAAAAGGGTTTGTAGAAATTGGACCGCAAACGACATTTATCAGCAGTCAGCAGGAACATGCCAGTGTGCTTAATCCACTTAAACAGCTACAGCAGGCAGGTTGCTCTACATATTTTTTGCCAGTTGATGCAGACGGTTTGACTGATGTCAATGTCAGTCAGCAGTTAATTAGCAAGCATGCACCTGATCTGCTGTCACTACAGCTGGCTAATAATGAAACTGGTGTTATTCAGCCGGTAGAGCAATTAGCCCGCTTCAGTCATGCAAACAAGATACCTTTGGTGCACTGCGATGCGACCCAGGCAGTTGGTAAGATAGCAGTTGATTTTCAACAGCTGGATGTTGATATGATGACAATATCGGCACATAAATTTCAGGGACCGCAGGCTGTGGGTGCCTTAATTGTAAAATCGGCTGCTATGATCTCCCCTCAGCAAAGCGGTGGTTACCAGGAATCAGCCAGACGTGCAGGCACCGAAAACGTAGCTATGCTAGTCGGCATGGGCAAAGCTGCAGAACTTGCCCGAATAAAATTACAGGAAAGACAGTCAATTCTGTTAGAATTATGCCGCTATTTTGAGCAGCAGTTGGTTACAATAGGCGGTGTAGTGATTTTTGGTGTTAATGCTACACGATTACCAAATACCAGTTTTTTCGCTATTCCATACTATCACGGCGAAACCCTGCTGATGCAACTGGATAAAGCAGGTTTTGAGCTCGCCAGTGGATCTGCCTGTCATAGTGAAGTTACTTTACCCAGCCATGTGCTATCGGCCATGGGGGTTGATGAAGATCTGGCATTAAATGCTGTGCGAGTGAGTTTTGGTATAGACAATACTCGTCAACAAATCGATCAGTTGATCGGTACTTTAAATGATTTGATTAATCAGTTGCCGGCGGTAATGCGTCAGGTGGCTAATTAGGAGATGTAGATTATGGCTATTAATTTAACTGAAGTAGCAGCAGATAGAGTCAAAAGCTTTTTACAAAGCAGGGGTAAGGGTATCGGCCTTAGAATCGGTATCAAAACCACTGGTTGTTCCGGTATGGCTTATGTGCTTGAGTTTGTCGATGAAGTAGATGATACAGATGAAGTTTTCGAGAGCCAGGGCGTCAAAGTTATTGTTGATCCCAAGAGTCTGGTTTATCTGGATGGAACAAAGGTTGATTTTGCCAAAGATGGTCTTAATGAAGGGTTTCAATTTATTAATCCTAATGCCAAAGATGAATGTGGCTGTGGTGAGAGTTTCACGGTGTAATTGATAAGTATGCAAGTCGATTTAAAACAAAACTATTTTGAGTTATTCGGGATGCCGATAGATTTCCATCTTGATAGCAAACAATTACATGCCGCTCATTTGAAGTTACAGGCTGTGTATCACCCGGATCGTTTTATCAATGGAACTGATCAGGAAAAACGCCTGGTAGTGCAAAAAGCTGCATGGATTAATGAAGCCTATGAGATTTTAAAAAATCCGGTTAGACGTGCGCGTTATATGCTGGAAATCAGTGGACTGGAGTTGAATGATGATCATGAAACGACTTCGGATACCGCCTTTTTGATGGAACAGATTGAGTTACGTGAAGAAATGGACGAATGTCGTAGCTGTAAAGATCCGATGCGTTGTTGTGATCATATTACCGGCAAGCTGGATCAACGCTCGAAAGAATTTTCATCCAGTTTTATCTCGTTATATCAGCAGGGGTACCTGGAACAGGCTCGACAGGTTAGCAAAAAAATGCAATTTGTTGAACGTATCCTGGAACAGCTTGATGAATACCAGTTAAAGCTGGAAGACGACATTCTATAAAGATTAATTCATGGCATTACTTCAAATTTCAGAGCCGGGGCAAACAACAGCTCCGCATCATCGTAACTATGCTGCAGGTATAGATCTTGGAACTACTAATTCACTGGTGGCTATTAATCGCAGTGGGCAGGTAGAAACTCTACCTGATAGCAATAATCAACATTTATTGCCCTCGGTTGTTCACTATGCTGAAGATAGCATACTTGTCGGCTATTCTGCGCTGCAACTACAAGCTTCAGATCCCCTTAATACCTTGTCGTCAGTCAAACGTATTATGGGTAGAGGTATTGAAGATATTAAGAGTCTGGGCAATATACTGCCGTATGAATTTGATGGTAATAATGATTCGAATGTACCGCGCATAATCACCAGGCAAGGCAGTGTCAGTGCGATTGAAGTGTCAGCTGAAATTCTTAAAATTTTATCTAAACGGGCCGAGCAGACAATGGGTGAAGCCCTGTCTGGCGTTGTAATTACAGTCCCCGCTTATTTTGACGATGCTCAACGACAGGCCACCAGGGATGCTGCCAAACTTGCTGGCCTGAATGTCTATAGATTATTGAATGAACCTACAGCCGCTGCCGTTGCCTATGGGCTGGATCAGCAAACAGAAGAAGGTACCATCGCTGTATATGATCTGGGTGGAGGGACTTTTGATATTTCTATTCTGAATCTAAGCAAAGGGGTTTTCGAAGTATTAGCAACGGGTGGCAACAGTTCTCTGGGTGGTGATGACATGGATCATGCCATCGCAGAATGGCTTATCAAGCAGGCCGGAATTGAAGGGGATATCGATCCATTTATGTTGCGTCAATTACTTATAGCTTCTCGTAAAGCAAAAGAAGATCTGACTCTACAGGAAACTACTCAAATTAAACTTAAGGAGCTGGATTACTCCATATCCCTGGATCGTGAGCAATTTAATCATTTAATTGAAGATCTCGTTAACAAAACCCTGAGGTCCTGCCGACGTGCTATACGCGATGCAAAAATTGAAAAAGAAGATATTCAGAATGTTGTGATGGTGGGTGGGTCTACGCGGGTTCCATTAGTGGTCGAGCAGGTTGGCCATTTTTTTGGCTGTACGCCGCTATGCGATCTTGATCCTGATCGAGTAGTGGCCATAGGCGCTGCGTTACAGGCAGATGTACTGGCAGGTAACAAACCGGATCAGGAAATGTTATTGCTGGATGTGTTGCCTCTTTCATTATGCATAGAAACCATGGGCGGCTTGAGCGAAAAAATCATATCTCGAAATTCACCTCTGCCGGTCGCCAGGGCACAGGAATTCACCACTTTTAAAGATGGTCAGACTGCGATGGCTATTCACGTAGTTCAGGGCGAAAGAGAACTGGTGACGGATTGCCGCTCACTGGCACATTTTGAGTTACGTGGTATTCCTCCGATGACTGCAGGTTCAGCACGAATTAAGGTAACTTATCAGGTTGATGCGGATGGGTTGATGTCAGTAATAGCTGAAGAGCTACGAAGTGGCATCAAAGCGGATATTGTTATCAAGCCCTCATATGGATTAACCGACGGTGAAGTAGAAAGCATGTTACGTGACTCTATGAGTCATGCAAAGGAAGATATTGATTCGCGGATGCTGGCTGAACAACAGGTCGAAGCACGGCGAGTTATTGAAGCTATTGATTCTGCATTGTCACAGGATGGGCATGAACTACTGGCGGATGATGAATACAACTCAATAACAACTGCCCGGGATGAACTTGAAAAACTGATTCCTGAAGCAACCACGGAACAGCTTAAGAAAGCAATTAAAAATATCGAAGTCATTAGTGATAATTACGTTGCTAAACGAATGAATGCGAGCGTACAAAAAGTACTCTCTGGCAAAAATATAAACGAAGTAGAGATTTAAAATGCCCCAGATAATAGTTTTACCCCATGAAGAAATATGCCCGGATGGAGCAGTTGTAGAAGCAGAACCCGGAATTAGTATCTGTGATGCGTTGTTAAATAATGGTATAGAAATAGAGCATGCCTGCGAAAAATCCTGTGCCTGCACAACCTGCCATGTCATTATTCGAGAAGGGTTTGGTACTCTGGAAGAGTCAGATGAAAATGAAGATGATTACCTGGATAAGGCCTGGGGTCTGGAACCTGATTCGAGGTTAAGCTGTCAGGCGATCCTGGCGACAGAAGACCTGGTCATAGAGATTCCAAAATATACTATCAATATGGTGTCTGAAAACCACTAAGCTTTTAGGCAGCTACTCATCTTAATTCCTGATATCCGCTGTTCAGAGTGTTTAGATACTCCACGGTCAATCTAATCTGAGACTCTTAATTTGGAATTCGTACTTTGAGGATTTAAAGCTTGAACAATACTGTTCAAGTTCTTTATATTTAATGGGCCTGGAATAAAAATACCCTTGTTGAATATCGCATCCATTTTCAGCCAGTAATTCAGCCTGCTGTTGTTGTTCAATCCCTTCAGCCACAACTTTTAGGCCAAGGTTTTGGGCTATATTCAGAATATTAATCACCATAGCTTTATCCCGTGTGTTATCAGTGCTTTGATCGATAAAGCTCTTATCGATTTTAAGTTCATCGATTGGCAATTTACGAAGCATGCTCAAGGATGAATACCCGGTGCCGAAATCATCCAGAGATATTTTGATACCCAACGCTCTAATTTCATTAAACAGGGGGACCATACAATCAAAATCTTCAATGAAAATACTTTCTGTTATTTCCAGAGTTAACTGCCTGGAAGGGAATTTATGAATTAATAAAGAACTCTTTAAGTGTTCCAGAAACCCAAATTCCATAAATTGACGGACAGATATATTGATGGATAGCTGAAGATCATAAAAGTCATTAATTTTGCCAAGCTCAGTAATGTCACGTATAGACTGATCAATAATGAAATGCCCCAGCTCCAGAATTAAACCACTGTCTTCTGCGATCGGGATAAATTTATCGGGTGGAATGAATCCAAGATCTGCATTTTGCCAGCGGATCAGAGCTTCAACGCCATATAGAGCGCCTCTGCTGGCTATTTGAGGTTGATAAACCATATGGAATTCGTTTTTTTGCAGGGCCGAATGTAATGCCTGCTCTATCGCTGATTTTTGATCTAACTGCTGTTTTAATTCATTGGTGAAAATAAAATAATTATGCTGGTTATTTTTTGCCTGATACATAGCCGTATCGGCTGCACTAAATAAACTATCAAAATTTTCACCATCTATGGGATAGCGGCAGATACCAATGCTGGCCCCTATCGTAAAAAGGTAGTTATCAATTTCGTAAGGCCTGGAAATTGTATTCAAAACCTTGCTGGCAATTTCATCCAGACTTTTTTGACTGGTTTTTTTGCAAAGAATGATGAACTCATCTCCTCCCTGCCGACATACCAGGCTTTTTTCGGAAAATATTGAAAGAAGACGGATAGCAACCTGTTTCAGTATCATGTCACCATAACTATGCCCATAGCTATCATTGATATTCTTGAAATTATCAAGATCCATGAAAAATACACTGAAAGGGGAGGCTTTCTCATGCACCCATCTGGGTTCAACGTATTTTAGATAAAGTCGATTGCTCAGGCCCGTCAGGAAATCCTGGTTTGCCTGGTTAATAAGTTGTTTGCGGTTTCTCTGCTCAAACTGGTGGATGTATCGGAAAAGAAAATAAATTACGCTAAAAACGAAAAGAAACGTAATAGTATATTGAGTAATAGAGGATATTAATTGATCAAATAGTCGGCTTTTCGGCACTAAAATTATTGACCATAATTTATAATCAGCGAGGTATGACAGGGAATACATTTTGATTTCTCCGTCGCGACCCTCGGCAAAATATTCTGCTGAAATAAGGCTGTTCCGGACATCTTCCAATGATAAATTTA
>CALCSG010000423.1 GCA_937894085.1 uncultured Gammaproteobacteria bacterium
ATGCAATATACAATAAAAGTCCATATTTTGATCAATATTCGGTGTAATTCAACAAACTCAGATTTTCCAGCGTACCGAGATACTCTCCTGCTTTCTGTAGGAATACATACAAATCATTTTATTTCATCTCAAGTGGCTGCAAGGCCAGTTTTCTGAAAATATGATGACCTACTCCAGTGCAATGATACCGATCGTTGAAAGTAATATTTCAGGAAGAATACCATCTGTGTTTAATATGAAGATTTATGTGAATGATTACCCTAGTCTTCCTGCTTTAACACTTGGTTCTAATTTCAATTCAAAATATATCTCTAAGGCTGCAACCCAATGGATTTTTTCTATATTCTTGATATTAAATAAAAACACTCTTGTTTTATTATCTTCAGACAACTCTTTAATTATGCCACCTGTATTATAAGAAATATGTTCTAGGGCCCTCTTGCGCGAGTTTATTAAATGGCGACCAACTCGCACAACGCCTTTATCTGGATGCCACCAGATATAAACACCTGGATGCCAAATATAATCAAGCTTAGATTCTGAAGCTTCTTTAACACTAAGATTAAAAAGACAAAATTCATCTTTTAAAGAAGAAAATTCGTTATTGAAAAGTTCCACAATCTGCTTAAAATCACTCATATCTGTATATTAACATTACGCCAGCCCTTTGATAGAAACCACTCGAATAGGCAATACTGAAGTTTAAGGGTGAGGTGGCATGGTTATTCAAACCCTTTCATATTCAATGTTTACTATTCCTTGCTTATGTTCAGTTTCCTTTATATCTCTAAAATCCATTATGTGATTCAAAAGAGTATATTGAATTATCTCATTCGCTTTTTTAAATACGTCTAACACACTATCATCATCGCTTATACTGGCCAAAATGTTTTCATTTTTGAAAATAAATAAAAGTTCTGACTGCTGCAATAATTTTAAGGTTTCAGATGCAAGTTGTTTCCGTTTATTTCTTTCAAACTCGAAGGGTATGACGACTATAACCCAGACCGTTTTACCCATACTTTGAAATTGATGAAGTAGCTCCGGTGTTATAAAGCTCCCAGTTTTTCCACCTAATCCTGCCACTAAGCAGATTTCTTCACTATCTTTTATGGACTTTTTTATGGCGAACCAATGAGTCTCTAAGGATTTTGCTACTGATTTCCGATCCGAGATATCACTTTTGATAATTACTTTATCACGAATAGTGGTAAGACTTCTGAGACTGTCTTTATCGGTAATAATGGCAATTTTTTTCAGCTCTATTTTATCGCTACTAATAAAAGTCAGCAGGTTACAACCGGCACCACCAATACCTAAAAGCGCAAATTTTTTCAATCATTTCTCCTATATTTACTATCAATGCAGCAGCACTTATATATGAATAAAAAACTCATCCAAATAATGCCAAGTACCAATGTTTTTTTGTATGAAACCATTTAGACATATTAAGCACCAATGATAAGACAGTTCTTGTCGTTATAATTTGTATTTTTCTGACATGGCTCTTATTACACTGATCATTTCTTTTCGGAGACTGGTTGGTTGCAAAATCTCAATCCCTTCACCCAGCGCAAGTAACCACCATCGTAATTGCTGAGTATTTTTCACTCCTGCAGATAGCATGCTCATTTCTTCATTTATTGATTTAACCGTCTGGTCTTCACTTAAAGGTGTTTCCAGCAGGTGTCTGACAACATGGTTTTCAATCCTCATTTTTAGTTGGATTATTTTCTCCTGCTCGACAAAGTCAAACTCACCACTGTTGATATAGTCATCAAGATTGAAAGAGAGCTTTTTAACTTTATCCTCCAGTAATTCGATGTTGCTCATTCGATGCAATAATAGCTGTTTAATATCTTTGTAATTCCACAGGGTGACAACCAGATAGGTCACCTGATCACGTATAACCAGACCTCTTGGACTTACTCTATAATGTTGTTCCTCTCCATTTCGAGTTTGATAAGTCGCATTGAACTGTTTACCTTCCAATAAAGCCTGGTAAGTAAGATTGATTATATGATCATCAATATTCGGAGATAATAACTGCTGGGTACGTGACAGCACTCTGATTTTGTCACGCCATTGTTTGAGCTTTTTTCCCGGCATGGCGTCGAGCACACTTTCTGCAAGTTTAAAGTGTGGTTGGATAGTTTTGCTAATGCCAGGGGGCATTATCTGTGCTAGAAACTTCTCACTTAGGTGAAAAGTTAGGGCTGTATGTGTATCCATTGCCGGTAAATCGAACATCGGTGCATTTTTTTCCCATGACCAGCCAAATGGTTTATCGCGATCATCACTAACCAGAGGAAAAATTGATGAAAGTTTAATTAGGTCACGCTGGATTGTTCTATCTGTCGTTTCAAATCCATTTACCTCAAGCGTCTCATTGAGTTTTTGCACCGTTGTTTTTCGTGGAAATCTGGGTATAGACTGCAACATCACCCAGTGACGGTATAAAGCATCACTCATTATTAACTCCCCTTATTATTCTGTCCTATACACCACAACCTGACAGGATATTGAGTTTATATGAATATTCAAGTCTGGCTCATTGGTTAAATTATAAAGTTAATAATCGCCAAAGTTTCACCGATAAGTCTTCATTCCAAAAAAGGAACTTATTTCCATCATTTGAAGCATAACCCGAAAAGGTGATGTAATGTCTGCTATTAAGCGAAGAAAATTGATCATCCAGCAATTAGTCGTTACCTCGTTTATACCATTCAAATAAGAAATTAAAATATTTATCCAATGGCTGGTTTGTCCATTTCAGGGACTAAATAAAAATTATGTCAGTTTTCAGAGGTTGTAGAATACTGATGAGTCTACCCCCCACTTACGTCCGGTTTGGAGAAGCCAGGAAGTACCAAACCATGCACTTCCTGGATAATTGTACAAAAGATTATTTCGCTCAAAATTTTCCAGAGTATCATCCAGTTCTATTGCGGGCACCAGTCGTTTTGTCTGACCTATCGGGAATCAGTACACACAAAATGCGATACCATATCAAATTGCCTATTTTTATCTTTGACAATATCATGGTGTTAACCAAGGTCTGGAATTAAGGTATATTTTACCAAAGTGTAATTGAAAATATGAAGGCAAGAAAGCTAAGCTTCTTCGAGATAGAAGAGCAATTTAAAACGTTGATAATGAAATTCGAAGATGACTCATTGGATGAGAATCATATAATTCAGAAAGGTAACCTGCTTCTTTTTGCAATGAGTGTTTGCATTAGCCAAATGAAGGCTGCAGACAGTAAAAATTATCTCGATAAAGTCAAGCACGTTGAAATCCTAGAAAAAGCACTGTCGGCTATTACGTTTAAGTTAAACACAAGTACGAAAGACGAAGTTGTTGATCAAATTAGAAATGCTTATAAATCATTTTGCATTCAATAATTGTAAATAGAATCAAAGTGCTAGCGCACAGTTCTGGAGCCGACTTAACTATCTATACCAGTCATTTATATTTCAGAGACTTCAGACAAGTAAGTGCCAGGAGCGGTCAAATGCGAGAGTAGTCGTTTCGTCCACAGAATGGACTAACTGGCCCTTCCAGTATCGGCTGAACAGGCTGATCCAGCAAGTCAAATTGTCTCTTTAAATCGCTCATTCTTTACAAAGGCAGCATATGTGTGAAATTTTTATGTGTGCCTGACCTAAGATATTGTTTCGCTGGTTTGTGGTTGTGGGTAAACTACACTTTAGTTTGTAAAAAATAGTGTTTTATCAAGTATTAAATCTTAGGGCGTATGGAATTGCCCCTTCGTATGATTAGAAATCGTCTATACTCAATGACAACTTAAATTTTTGCGGACAAATACGATGAATGACTCCTTTCAATGGAGTAATAGCTTTGTAACCGGTTTAGAAATTATCGATGATCAGCATCATCAACTTGTCGACCTGATCAATAAGTTTGGTTCAGCACTCACTGAAAATAATGCTAACTTTGTGGATATCGCGGTCATGTTTAAAGAGTTGGTGCGATATTTGGATTACCACTTTAAAGCTGAAGAACAATTAATGGCTGAAGTTGGCGTTGATCAGCGGCATGTTGAGCAACATATGAGGTCGCACCGCAGTTTCCTGGAAGATGCGGGGGTGATTACCGCCGATGTCACACGCGATAAGAGTGAGGTTCCTGGAAGGTTATTGGATTATGTCACACATTGGCTGGCTAACCATATCCTCAGTGAGGATCAGAGCATGGTGCGACAGATCGAGGCCATAAAGTCAGGTATATCAACCGAAAAAGCTTATCTAAAAGGAGAGATGGAGCAAGACGACAACACTGAAAAGCTACTAATATCCTTAAAAAGCTTATTCCAGCAGGCTCTTGATCAAAATAAAATGCTGGTGGAGTTAAACGCCTCTCTGAAAGAACAGGTCGATATAAAAACTCTTGAACTCGAAAAGGCCTTAAAACAAAATCAAACAAATAGATGACGCCTATTTAATGAAAAACCTTTCCCAATTAATTGGGGTCTGATACGAAAGGCACTTACTTAAGCTTTTTAGGATGCAATATCTTCTTACTTTTTCTCTCGCCGTTAAGCATGGAATAGTGAGAAATGGAAAAGCCTTAGGCCTTCGTTTCATTGCCCTGGAACGATTCGGCCAGGACGTTTTCCAACTCGCTGCTACGCCATTAATTCACAGGCGGTCAGAAGTATGTAGTCATCCGAAATATCAGTCTGCTAGCTCCATAGCAACCACAGTTGCAGATTGCACTTGAAGCTGATTTCTACCGGCAGCAAATCCAAAGTTTGCAGGGGCGGGTCTAGCGTATAGCGGAATGAAATAAGCCGCTTTTCAGAAAAGGCAGCAACGGGTCGTTATGTGCAGATTAACATAACGACCCTTATGTGTAGTTGTCAGTTATGTGTAGTAGCAATTCAAAGTCGCATATGAACCAGGAGATTACAAGGTTCTAATCAATAGTGATCTACACATAATTATAGTGTCCGTATCAAAACATCATTCTGAGGATTATAGATGATCATCTATACAAAGGGCACCTGAAGGCTTTTCAGTACCATTTCTTATCTTTAAATTGGCTTTTTTGTACTGATAGCTCCTGAAACTGTTGAAGCAACACTTCATAATACAGGTAAAATTATGTTAAGTTATAGAAAATATAATTTTACTGCGCTCCAATAAAATCGGGCTCCTCAGCCAGTAAATACCTTCAAACTGCACATAACTGGGAACTACACATAAGGGTCGTAAAGTGCCTGTTACAGGTACATGGTTGACTGACCGCTTTGTCCATCTTGGAGACGGTCAATAATTTCATTGGCAACTAGCCAAATCTGATTTTCCTTGATCTGACAGACTATGTAAATATATAGTTGAGTATATTATTAAGCCATTAAGGACGACATTTTGGTTCTATTATATTCGTAACGGTAACTGGTTCTCCTGTTAGATAGGATAGGTGAATGACTGCTTACAATAAGAAGATACTAACGCATATTTAAGTAATTGCTAATATAGCTGACATCAAATTGGATAAGACTAAAAGTATAACTATTTATCAAAATATGCATCATTTAACATAGGTGCATAAAAACTAATATATATATGTAACAATCCAATTAAACAGTCATTCATAGCATATATATTGTTTCTATAGTCCTCCTAAGCCCTGTACCGGAGCCTCAAAGTCAGGACGTGTTAAAAACAAACTGGCCTTTGCTGAAGCACATGAAACTGCAGGTACCGCTTTTATTGGCTGGTTAATGGCGATTAAGGAATTATCGCCTGCTATTTTGGTGCTCGAAAATGTGCCGGAATATCAATCAACAGTTTCCATGCACATGATACGTGAAACCTTAACTGACTGGAGGTATAAGCTTCATGAAGTGATTGTGGGACGTGAACTCGGTGCTTTTGAGGATAGAAAGCGACTCTGTTTAATTGCAGTGTCTGAGGGGCTTGATTTTGAGCTGGATTTACAACCGGTTAGACGGCGTGAGCAGTCTCTTGCCGCAATACTTGAAGATATACCGGTTGATTCTAAGTGCTGGAGATCCTGTGATTACCTTGATAAAAAAGCAGTTCGAGATAAACAGGCAGGTAAAGGTTTTTCCATGCAAATAGTGAATGGTGAATCATTGAAAGTTGGATGTGTTGGTAAAGGCTACTCCAAATGGCGTAGTACGGAGCCATTGGTAAAACATCCGACTGATCCTTCTCTTAAACGATTGTTGACGGTCAATGAACTGAGCCAGATTAAAACCATCGATAAATCCCTGGTTCAGGGTATGTCTCGGACTAAACAGATTGAATTGAATGGGCCAGAGCGTACTTGGCGTGGCATTTCAGGCTGTGGGGCGGAATATTGCACAATGCCTGAAGCATCAGTATCTGGTACAAGAGGTAGCGGCATGATGGCGACACTTCCCAGAAGGCAATGCACCTGAAAATGCATGCACAACGCCCCAGGGATGGGGCTATTTTCTTGGTGTAGGGCATCAGTTCGCGCCTAACGACCCTGAGCGCGATCAATAAGCAAGCCGCGATGCGGGATCACCTGGCTCTAATCGAGTATTGAGACGACAACGATGAAATAGCGACATGCAAGCAACAAAAGCAGAGCATCGCTCATAAAATTGGTGATTTTATTACAACCTCCTTTTATCCTTTGCCTATCCATTATTGGAGAACAGCAATGAGTGAGCTAGACAGAATAAGCATCAATGCCGAGCAGTGTGGCGGCGCACCCTGTATTCGAGGTCTGCGAATTCGCGTTACTGACATCCTGGACCTGCTGGCCGCCGGCGCCACTCATGAAGAGATTCTGGAGGACTATCCTTTCCTGGAAGCAAAGGATATCTTGGCTGCATTGGAATACGCCGCCAAACAGACAGACCACAGCATCCTGCATGTCGCCTGAATGGACTTTCTCATCGATGCCCAGCTACCGATCTCCCTGGCGCGCTGGATTGACAGTCAACAGGGACATCGAGCCACGCATGTTTTTGATCGGGATCTTATGGAAGCGACAGACCGCCTCATATGGCAACACGCGCAAGCAGGCGCTACTGAAATGGTTTGAGGATTTGTTTCCAGATATCACCTCTCACCTGCAACAGGGCGAAAGGCTGGTCGCGATAGTCAAATAACAACAGAGTTTTTTCACGCCAGGTTAAGTGTACCAATCGACTCAATTGATTGGCTTCCTAAAAGTAAGTATCCCCCGGCAAAGCCGGGGGCTTTAGTTCTGTGAGCCGCTCGAAGCGGCGGTTACGGAGCTTTCGCTCCTTGCTCCCCCAGAGGGGTCGTTTACATCAATTTTAACTGATCGATTCTGCGATCTTCTTGTTCCTGATGTCGGATATACGATCGAATCACTTCTTCGTCTCTTCCTACTGTTGAGGCGAAATAACCTCTGGCCCAGAAATGTTGACCCACATAGTTTCGGCCTCGTCCACTATATTGGCGAGCTATGTGAATCGCGCTCTTTCCTTTGATAAATCCAATCACCTGGGCCACCGCATACTTCGGTGGGATCGAAATCATCATATGCACATGATCAGGCATCAGGTGGCCTTCCTCTATCAAACTTTCTCGCTGCCGTGCCAGTCGGTGAAAGACTTCTCCCAACTCTTTTCGTATTTGTCCGAATATCACCTTCTTCCGATATTTCGGTATGAATACGATGTGATACTTACACTCCCATCGGGTGTGGTTTAAACTGTTGACTTCTCTCATGGTTTCTCCTTTGCGTGGTGCTTGGCGGCTCACGCTTGGGAGTTACTATGAGATTCCCGTTACTGTCAAACTACGGGTGCCGCCCCAGCAGAGCTGGGGGGGTCTCCATTTTTTACTAGGGACACACATCCTGTAGAGAGTTTTTGTGCGAACACTTGTTAACACCGGAACTGATAGCGCTCCAGTTATTCTCAAAAAGCTAGAATCTCCAAATCGAATGGCAAATGACAGGTTCCCAGTGCATCACTGACGTTACTGCTACTAGTGTAGTGTCGCAAACTGCTCTATGAAATAGTATAATGCTGGCTTGTTCAGT
>CALCSG010000424.1 GCA_937894085.1 uncultured Gammaproteobacteria bacterium
CTAAAAGCATGCGGGAATGACGACATTACCTTATTTTCATACAGAGCCATAATATCTTATTTCTAAAGTAACCCTGACTCTTTGATTATTGACTTGTTCTGGTTTTCATTCCCAGTACATGAACAAAACCAAGGTTATCTTGAGGCATTTATTTAACTTTTATCTCCCAGCACAAATGCATTTTAGGTCGACGTTTGAAATCTTCAGAAACGGTCTGGTGAGTAATATCGGTAACAATAAACTGGTTCAGTAAAGCGGGGCTCAGCTTAAACCCTTTCTTATTGGTGGAAAATATCAGCTTGCCTTTTTTATACAGCAATTGCATAGATTGCATGACTAGCTGTTCATGATCCCGTTGAATATCCAGCGTATCGCGCATTTTTTTAGAATTAGAAAAAGATGGCGGATCGAGGAATATCAGATCGAATTTATCAACCATTTCATTTTCCGCAGGCCTGTTGAGTAAATCAATACAGTCGACCTGTAAGAACTGGTATTTTTTTTCATCGACCAGGCCATTCAATTCAAAATTTTCTTTTGCCCAGTTAATATAAGTACCAGACATATCAGCACTGGTTACATTTGCAGCTCCACCAAGAGCAGCCTGCACACTGACTGAACCAGTGTAACAGAATAAATTTAATACCCGCTTGTCTTTGGCCGACTGTAAAACCATCTGGCGGGTGATACGATGATCCAGAAACAACCCGGTATCCATGTAATCAGTTAAATTCACCAGCAATCTGGCAGTACCTTCGCTGACTTCGAAAAAATCACCCTGCTTATCCTGTTTTTCATACTGAAAGGCCCCACGCTGACGTTGCTTTAATTTGCAGAATAAAGCTTTCTCATCCACTTCAAACAGGTTTTTAACAACAAGTTGTGCGAGTTGAATACGTTGCTCGGCCTTCTCAGGATCGATGGTTTTAGGTGCCTGATATTCCTGTAAATGATACCAGGCCTGATCGGGGTTAAGGGCATTCGTGTATTTATCCAGCGCGAAAGCAAACTCGGGTAAATCCGCATCGTACAGTCGATAACAACTGATATCATTGCGTTTCGCCCAGCGCGACAGATGTTTATTATTTTTAACTAACCTGTTTTTGAGTGCATTAGCTTCGGGGTCATCTGGATCAATGACAGGATGTTTGGGTTTTGTGCTTTTTTCTGCTGTTCCCCATATCTGATCATTAGTAGTTTTCTGATCAATAACTGTCTTCTGATCAGTAGTAGTTTTCTGATCAATAACTGGTTTCTCATCATTTAGAGCCTGCTGGGCAACTTCAAATGATGCGAAAACACATTCAATCTGACCATTATTAACCGATTTTTTGGCTGTTCTGTTTAAACGTAAACGATGCAATAAATCAGGATTAGCCGAAATAATATGCACACTCGCATGACTAAATTCGCGTAATACCTTACCCATTTGAGCATATAACGGCGCCAGTCCTTGCTCTACCTGCAATCTTTCCCCATACGGCGGGTTAAAAATGATAATGGGTGGTTTATTTACACAGTCAGGTGTGAGTTGTTGTATATCCATCTGTTTGAACTGGATCATCTCTTCAACACCCGCCCGCATGGCATTGTCACGGGAGATTTGTATTGCTTTGTCGCTGCTATCACTGGCGAAAATTTCACACTCAGCCTGCTCATCGATACCTTCTTCGGCTTCAGACAGGCATTTTTCCCAGCATTTTTTATCATGCTGTAACCAGCGTAAAAAACCAAAGTATTCACGATCAAGGCCCGGCGGTATATTGGCAACCACCATGGCTGCTTCAATAGCAAAAGTTCCAGAACCGCACATAGGATCTAGCAAACTGTGTGTTTTTGCTGACTCTCGATTCCAGCCAGCCTGAACCAGTAACGCTGCCGCCAGGTTTTCTTTCAATGGCGCACCACTATGCTGCAAACGGTAGCCACGCAGATGCAGCGATTGTCCGGAAAGATCGAGACTCAACGTGGCATTATTTTTATTAATATTTAGATGGATATGCAAATCAGGACGTTGCTTTTCGATAATGGGCCGACTATTCACTGTATTGCGAAAATAATCGACAATCGCATCCTTCACTTTTAACGAGGCATAATGGCTATGGTTAATGTCTGAGCGGGATAATGTTGCTGACACCGATAAACTATGACGTGATGATAGGTGACTGGACCAGTCGATATCATAAACAGCCTGATACAGCGCTTCTTCATTATCAGCTCTAAAAGTTTTCAACGGCATGTAGACACGGTTAGCCAGACGCGAATAAATACACACTCGATAAGCCAGCTCGATACTGCCTGTTAATTCGATGCCACCGTAAACTTTTTTGATCTTTTTCGATTCATCGTCTACAGCAGACACTATGTCACGAATTTCATGAAACAGAGCCGTTTCAAAGCCTTTATGGCCAGTAACAAAAAAATTATAATTTTGCAGCATATTTATTTAACCACGAAGCACACAGAGAACACGAAGAAAAAAGAAACCATATATTTAAACATCCAATTTTAGATTTAACCCTGAAAAACCTTCGTGCCCTTCGTGTTCTTCGTGGTGCAATTTCATTACAACAGAACCTTTTCTATGCCGCCATGCGTGATTTTTTTCAGGAAATCATCCAGCCACTGTTCGCCATACTTCTGTTTGGCCATTTCGACCACAATATAATCAGTAGTTATACCGGTCAGCTTTTCATAGCGTGAAAGTCCCTGTTGACAGGCAGGACAGCTGGTCAGGCATTTTACTTCAGCCTTATCATTACCCGCCTGAACCACCTTTTTAGCATCCTGCATTGATTCCAGTTTACGGGTGAATAACTGATGCGCAATATCTGGTCTGGCTGTAGCCAGCGTGCCGGATTCACTGCAACAGCGAGACGTCATTTCCACCGGTTGCTGCATCAATTCAGAAGCCACTTCAATTGGCACCTGATTCTTGATCGGCGTATGACAGGGGTCGTGATAGATATATTTTGTATCTGATTGCTGCTCCAGCTTTAATCCTTTTTCAACCAGGTATTCGTGAATATCCAGGATACGGGAGCCGGGGAATATTTTTTCAAACTCATATTTTTCCAGCTGATCCAGACAGGTTCCACAGGACACGATAACTGTTTTTATATCCAGGTAATTTAGTGTATTGGCAACGCGATGAAACAATACCCGATTCTGGGTAGTTATCTGCTGCCCCATCTGTTCCTTGCCCGCTGCAATTTGCGGATAACCGCAGCATAAATAGCCCGGTGGTAATACAGTTCTTGCACCGGCTTCATACAGCATGGCGATAGTCGCCAGACCCACCTGACTGAACAGACGCTCAGAACCACAACCGGGAAAATAAAAGACCGAATCACGATCTTCCTGTGGAATTTGAGGATTGCGTATTATCGGCACCATCTGACTGTCATCTGCGCCTAATAACTGACGCATGGTTTTACTCGGCACATTGGCCTGTACCGGGTTTCTGACAAAGTTGATGATCTGTTGCTTAACAACCGGTTTACCGGTAGTGGCCCGTGACTGCTCTGCCCGTTTGGGTGCCAGCCCGAACATTTTCAATCCCATTCGCATCCAGCGAATCGACTTGAACCCGAGATCGAGCATGAAATAACGGGCCATTTTTATCAGCGTTGGATCCTGTAAATTCAAGAACCAGATGGCGATGAACGATCCCAGACTAAAACGCCGATGCTTATTATTGCTGAGCAGGGTTCGCATGGCGATACTGACATCACCAAAATCAATATTCACCGGACAGGGATTGAGACATTTATGACAGGTTGTACAGTGATCTGCCACATCATTAAGTTCTTCAAAATGTCGGTTAGATAATCCTCGACGAGTCTGTTCTTCATACAGAAAGGCTTCAATAATCAAACCTGTGGCGAGTATTTTATTGCGAGGTGAATACAGCAGGTTCGCACGCGGTATATGGGTCATGCATTCCGGTTTACATTTACCACAGCGCAAACAGTTTTTGATTGAATCATTGATCGCACCCAGGTCACTGTATTCCAGAATCAAAGCTTCCTGTTCCAGCAATCTTAAAGAAGGTGTATAGGCATTTTGCAAACCTGAATTTTTCAGCAACTTACCTTTATTAAAATGCTGATGTGGGT
>CALCSG010000425.1 GCA_937894085.1 uncultured Gammaproteobacteria bacterium
TAACGATATTTCCACTGATATCACCGTCGATATTATCGCTGGCTGTGGCACCGGCGTCACTGTAGGTGGAGCCAAGTTCAATACTAACGGGTGTGGTACCGATTAAGGTAATCACCGGCTTCGTCACATCGGCTGTTACATTCACCGTTCTAACTACCGGCGTGGCCGCATTGAGTGCCGCATCATTGACATTATAAGTGACCGTATAAGTGCCCACGACCGCGGTATTGACGGTACTATTGGTAACGATATTTCCACTGATATCACCGTCGATATTATCGCTGGCTGTGGCACCGGCATCGGTATAGACACTACCAAGTTCGATGCTAATGGGTGTGGAACCGTTTAAGGTAATCACCGGTAAAGTAGTATCGGCCACATGGACGGTTCTGGTTACCTGGTTCGCAGCATTTCCGGCCGCATCCGTGGCGTCATAAGTAACAGTGTAGGTACCAGTTAAATTGACATTGACCGAGTTAACCGCGGTAACAGCTAAAACCCCATCGATATTGTCAGTCGCTGTCGCTCCTGCATCGGTGTAAACACTACCAAGTTCGATACTAATGGGTGTGGTACCGTTTAAGGTAATCACCGGTAAGGTAGTATCGGCCACGTTGACGGTTCTGGTTACCTGGAAGGCAGCATTGCCGGCTGCATCCGTGGCATCATAAGTAACGATGTAGCTTCCAGCCAAATTGACATTGACCGGGTTAACGGTGGTTACAGTTATAACTCCATCGATATTATCACTCGCTGTCGCTCCAGCATCGATATAGGTGCCGCCTAATTCGACATTGACCACAGGTAAACCCAATAAACTAATTACCGGTCGAATTGTATCTGGTGAAACAACTGTAATAGTTACATTCTGAAAATCACTGGCAATTGGTGTGCCATTATCGGTGACGGTGAAAGTAATAAAATAACTCCCCGTCTGATTACTAGAAGGAGTCCAGCTAAAACTCGCAGTTCCGTTTCCATTATCACTGAGAACCGCACCGACTGGTTCTCCACTCATAGTAAAAGATAGTGCATTACCTTCTGCATCAGTAGCACTCAGCGGAAAGCTCAGTAAGACATCCGGATCTACGGATTGATTAGCTATGGTAGCCAGAACAGGAGCCTGGTTTACGATAATAACGAAACTAACTACATTACTGGTTAAATGCGGATAACCATTATCTATTGCTGTAATAGTGACAGGGTAAGTACCAGCCGTTACTCCGACCCATCTAAATCTCGCGGTATTATCACCATTATCAGTAAATCTTGCTCCGGCAGGCAGTCCGGTAATACTAAAGGAAACAGTATCATCGTCTGTATCAGAGGCTGTTAGATTTATCACCAAAAAGTCGCCTGCCACCAACTCCTGATTATTTACGACGGTATCTATAGAGGGAGCCTGATTTTGATCGGCAATATTTTTGGTTGCAATAAAAAAGTCATCACTGGCAACACGTAACTCCTGCCCTGACTTACCGTCTACTTCGCGAAACTGGAAAGTTGTAAAACCAGCCGTATCGATTACCCCAAAAAACTGATGCGCGGGTGTGATCAGTTTTCCTATAACATTACCAAGTGGCAAATTGTTATCAAAAATAACTTCAATATTTGCACCCGTATCGCCAGAAATATATCCTCCAGCTGCATACATTTTCGGATCACCGGAAGTTGCGTTATAGATTCCTGTAAAACCGTCATGCCATAGACATTCTTCAGGTACAACGCCACCATTATCTATTGCCAGCTGTTCACAAGCATTTGCGAGCTGATTGCTGGCATAACCATGATTCCAGTCATAAAAACCATATACACCGGAATATTTCACTCCTTCACCTGTTGTAATTACATTGTTAGCCGGAGGCCCCTGATGGTTAGAAGACCAGGTGATTTCATCATTTGTAATATCAGGAGCTGCATTAAGGATTTCATTACCGGCACCATCTGTATAGGTTCTGTAGATATCCCAGGCAGTTCCTTCAAAACCTTCATGCTTGATATAAAAAGGATTGGCGGGATCTTCTAATATGGATAGAGCATCGAAGAAAGCTCCCTCATTCCAGCATGACGTAAATGTTGCAGTAGTAGAACAGGCACTTAAGTCAACGGTACCTTCGGCTTTTGCATAGGTACCTAACCCGATATCTATTTCTACCTGGTAAGTAAAACTGTCAGTTCCACTAAATCCATAAAATGGTGCCACATACTCAAAAGAGCCATCAGGACATATACCCGGGCCAACACCTGGGCAGGACAAGTCTCCACCAGTAGGAGGACTAACTAAAGTCACCGTATAATTGGAAGCAATTCCAAACAGGTCCTGTAACTGATTATCAGCATCAGTAGCCAGATCATTTGCCAGCACACCATTATCCGCTGGAACAGCAAAAACAATGGTCTGATTTGATGGTAATGGAATACTCCAGGAATCATTTGTGGCCACTACAGCCGCATGAGATACCCCTGTAAGAGATAACAACAGAAGAGTTGAGAAAATAAATTTACTTAGAATTTTCATATACAGCTATCCCATAAGGATAAAGACAACTTCTAAAGAAGCTATATAAAAGGCTTAAAATTAGCCTAAGTTAATAGTTTGCTCTACTATTTTAACAATTAAAATATAGCGAAAAACCTTTATTAAACGAGAATTTATCTACTTTTACGGTAGATTTATTCTACCTTCACAAGATAATTCTAATAATAAATATATCTATAAATCATAATTTACCCGCAACTAAGCATGCTTTATATGGGAATATATTCCCATTTTTATTAAATTACAATCATTAAAATACAAACTATTTTCTACGGAGTGCTCAGGATATTGAACATAAAATCTGCTCAATCACACGGCTTTTTATCTATTATCAACCAACAGCGCTGTGCTTTCCGCCATGCGTCTTACGCCACAGCTCGGACAAAACCTGCAAAAGGTAAGATAAAGCCTGGCGATAGGTGAAAGCTCTAACGAATGGCTGAATAGATACAATTTTTATATAGCGCCTTAAAAAGTCCAGTAAAACTGGGTATTCAAATTTAAATACTTCATTTTTTTATAATTCAGGCTATCTGTTTCTATACCGAATGAAAAATTCGGATGTTTAAAACTGAAACCTGCTGCCTTTAATTGTGGAATAAGACTCCAGCTGAGTTGATTCTGATTATTTGATTGCAGGAAAACAAACTTCTGATATTCAAAATCAAAAATCCTGTGGTGCTGAAGCACAAGACTGTTCTTATTTGACATTTGATATGCCAGGGATAAATGCGTCTGCATTTCAAACTGGTAAACAAAATCCTTATAACTCTCTTTTCCTGTAATAACCGGGTCATATTGCAGATAACCATTTTCATCAAAAACCTTTATATCAGAAGTTGCATCAGCACGGGTATAGCCAGCCTCATCAATTTTCAGCTCTCCCATCACATCTAACAATTGCAGATTTAAACTCCAGTTTTCACTGATCATATAATCAATAATTAAATCAATGGAATAACCCTTACCGGATAAACTATCAGTAGTACGATCAAACAGGGGATCGTCTTCATAAACCAGATCCGTCGTAAAATTAAAATCATAGTCATTAGTATCCAGCGCTACTGCCTGACCAACCAAACTTCCCTGGATTAAATTGGTTGGTCTTAACAGGCTGATAAAACCGGCCAGCTTTAAATTCTGACTAACCTCTGTGTCAATTCCAAACCGAAAACCTTTACTGGAAGATTTGTCTGGCTTGATAAAAAGCGCAAAGTTTTGACCATTTTCCAGGGGAATACTATTTTCAATCTGATAAATGAACTGAGCCGTTTCATTATCAAAGCGGTAATAAGTATCATCACGAACAATAGCCTGAACACTATAATTTTTATCCTGATAACCCAGAGTAATTCGCGACACCGATATTGCCTCATTACCCGCAGAAACAGTATCACTCCAGTGTCCGGAAATTGAGTGCAG
>CALCSG010000426.1 GCA_937894085.1 uncultured Gammaproteobacteria bacterium
CGGGAATGACGAAGCGTTAAAATAGTATATCTGTCTGTCATTGCGCTGCAGAGCGTAATCCATCGTACGGGGGATGCTGGTCGCACAGGTCAGGCATGTTCGTTGAGATGGATGCCGGCCTTCGCCGGTATGACGACTCTAATTGCTGGACTCATGAATGGTTTTTCAATTCTCCACTACCCCAGTCGTCACTTGAATGACAGAGAGTTGAATTAGTGAATCTGTCATTGCGCTGAAGAGCGCAATCCATCGTGCGGGGATACACGATATTAGGGTCATTAGGTATGTTCGTTGAGATCGATGTCATCTCTTGTTCCCGTGAACGGTACATGTATGTACCACGCCTCATCCTTAGTGCTGATATTTAAATAAATATCAACACTGCTGGTTATACAGCCACTTTTAAACGCAGTTACTCACGGTTCATTATCAATGATCGTAATGTCATCTTCATCTTCTTCATCTTCCCAGCTATATTTTTTCTCAGGCGAATAGGGGTCATAGTTTCTGAGCAGTATGGCCAGAACAATTCCGATCAGGGCACCAAAAAAGTGGCTCTCAAAGGATATGTCCGGTTCACTCGGGAAGATCCCCCAGATCATGCTGCCGTAGAGAAAGAACACGAGCATGGACAGCACACTCGCGCGTCTGTCCCAGCGAAAAGCTCCAATGGTGAAAACGAAGAACATAAAGCCGAAAGCCAGGCCGCTGGCACCGATATGATAAGAGTGCCGTGCGAAAAGCCAGACACCCAGTCCGGTACCAATGTATACAGCAGGTATTACGATCTTTGCTGATTTCGGATAACCGTATAAAAGTGCTGTGCCAAGTATAAGAAGCGGCATCGTGTTGGCAAACAGGTGGGAGTATGAACTATGAATTAATGGTGCCCACAGAATACCTGCCAGACCGCTCAACTGGCCGGGAAAAATACCATATTTAAACAGTTCGGCACCGGTCAGTGACTCGATTATCTTTATCAGCCACAGGATTGCCGTGAACGATGCCACTATGCTGAAAGACCGCTTCAGGTGAAGGGAGTCTTTGCGTGGATTATTTAGAATTCGAGGTATTGAGAGCATCTCAACTATTGTAGATGGTTGAGTGTTTTTGTACTTCTGGCGAGGATGAATGCATTGTATGTATCTGGTGACCGATTCAATTTATTCAACCTGGATAAATAATTTGAGCGCGAAAAACTCGAAAGGTTGATCGTCTCTGGATTGTAACAGGAAATGCTTTTAGTATTTATTGGTAGGGTGTGCAGCGCGCAGCAATGATGTTGATTCTGAAATTCATAGGTGCGCACGGCGCACCCTACAAACTATTAAGTTACATTTCAACCTATGGGCTTTCAGTCCATAGCGAATTCGCTAATCGAAACCTAAAACGGTTTGCCATAAGATCTCCAGTTGAATTATTTCTGAGTCTGAAAGAGACGTGAGAGCATTACTTGTTATGCGTTGATTATCAAGTGTTCTCGTTTGATCCAGCATTATATCCGAATCAGTATTCAGGTTATCTCTGGCTTTAATGCGCAAGCGTAAAGGCTGTGCATTATCGATTAGCTGTGTTGTTAATGGTATTACGGTCGTGCTTGGATGATTTGCTTCATTCAGTAAGTCACTTTGAACGATTACGCAGGGTCTTATTTTTCCTGCTTCAGTACCTTTGGAAGGATTGAAATTAGCCAGGTGAATAGAGCCACGCTTAAATGCCATCACTGTTTGCCACATCGAAATCGCTGGAGGCTTCGATAGCCTGTTCCCGGGTTTTTAGCGATGCTGCCCGTATTTTTTCTCGAAGTTCTTGTTTATCCAGTTGCTTTAAATAGTTTTTTACCGCATTTCGAATAGCCTCGCTGCGGGTAGTTTTTAAACGCGATGTGAGTTGGTTCAGTATGATATCGAACTCTTGATCAGCTTTTAATGATATTGTTTTCATGGTAATACCTCGGTAACACTAAAGTAAGTATACATTATAAAAATACTTACTTTAAAGTGTTTTCCAGTGGTTTAACCATGGTGAACTCTAAAGATCCAGAAACACTGAATTTCCAATAGTTGCTATGCAAACTTATGTCTTATAAAGTACCTGGCTGATTGGGCAGTACTGAAATTATATTTTTGATTTAGTTGACCGTTATAGCGTCATATAGCGTTGATCATTTGTCTTTTATGGGCTATTCACTCTATTTTGTATAAACCGGTCTATAGAAATAAAGCCGTATTTCAATATTTCTGTCCAGAATTTTATACCGGTCTTTAAATTTTCAACTCGCGGATGACTCATGCAATTAACTTCAGAAATAATAGAACTTACCTGCCCCGAATCTGATATCTACAATCGCCTGTCACTGGATAATAAACATATTCTGGAGTTAGGTTGTGGCAGTGCTGTGAAAACACGAGATATTGCGAAAACCGGGGTTAAACGTCAGGTTACCGCTTTGGAAGTTGATGAAATTGCGCATAAAAAAAATATGCAGATTTCAGATTTACCCAATGTGAAATTTGTCCTTGCAGGCGCGCAGGATATTCCGCTGGAGGATGAATCGGTGGATGCGGTATTTATGTTTAAATCTTTGCATCATGTTCCTGCAGATTTGATGGAGCCATCTATGCATGAAATCAGGCGCGTATTAAAACCGGGTGGACTGGCTTATATTTCTGAACCGGTATTTGCCGGTGAATATAATGAAATTCTTCGTTTATTTCATGATGAACAAAAAGTCCGTGAACAGGCGTTTAACACCTTAACAAAAGTAGTGAGCGAGGGTTTGTTTAGCCTGCTGGAAGAAACGTTTTTTTATACGCCGGTTCACTTTGAAGATTTTACGGCATTTGAAAATGACACGATAAAAGTCACCTATGGTGATTACCGGATGGATGATGATTTATATAACCTGGTCAGGCAACGTTTTGGACTGCACATGGGTGATGATGGTGCGCATTTTAAACATCCAGTCAGGGTCGATTTATTACAAAAACCATGAGTAAGCTATTAAACGAGTGGACACCCTCGGTATCTGCAATTGACCTGATCAAGTTAAATGGTATTGATGATGAGCAGATAGAAAAATCTCTGGCCTATTTAAAAAACCAGAAAGACTTGTCGAATATTGATGATGTCGAGGGTTATGATAACTGGAACGCCTTCTTTATTATGTTTTGCATTAAAGCCGGTAATCAGGCATGAAGAAATAATCACGATCTCTACCAGCAAACGTGAAACTCTGGTTGATATTACCAGTCAGGTAAAACAGGTTGTTAAGGAAAGTGGCATTAATGACGGCCTGGTATCGGTGTATGCGCAGGGCGCGACGGCAGCGATTATGATTCAGGAAAACTGGGACGAGAGCGTGCAGACCGATGTGGTCAACCTGCTAGTGTAGTGTCCTATACTGAGCGAATAAATAGACGAATCGAGACTGGTCAGCTGGTAGGCGCGATTTCGCCACGCTAGTCATTCTACCGTAAGAAGTCGCAATACCGCAGATGGCCTGTCTCGTTTCGCCCTTTGGGAAACCATTAAATGCACTACTGCGGTGTTGTAGTCCTTGAAAAGGGGACGGCCATTTCCTGCGGACTACGCCTTGCATTAGCGCATTTACTGGCTTTCTATCTATGCGAGCAGTACAGGACACTACACTAGGTCAGATGATTCCGAAAGGAGTTTGGCTGCACGATGCGCAGGATGGTAATGGTGACTCCCATTTAAAAGCCGGGCTGGTCGGGCCTTCGGAAACTATTTCGTTGATGGATGGACAACTCGGTTTATCGACCTGGCAGAATATTTTCTTCTGTGAATTTGACGGGCCGAGAACTGAACGAAAGATTGTCTGTACCGTTATGTTCGATGGTTAAAATTAATTTTTCGATTCATAGTATTCATAACACTCAGCCTCTCTGCCCCTGACCACGCGTTTACCGGACAGTTCGCCATGAGTTTCAGTGACTATCGTTTGCTGACCTTCCTGGTGATGATCATCGTAAAAATATATTACTACCCAGTCGTGAATTCGATTGAGTTTATGGGCGCGCTCGGTATTTGAGTATAAAGCGGTAAAATGCCAGTGATCCCGTGTGCTGTGCAAAATGGGTAACCAGGCTTTATTGTCGGGGTTGAAGCGTTTGGGAGTGATTAAAGGTAGTTTTCCTTCTTTGGTTTTGAGGCGATATTCGACATCTACTTTTAATAATAAAGTGACGGTCGGGGTATTGCCTGAATGTTGTGTGTTCGGTAATTTTTGCCGGTGCTCGCCGAAGTGCTTTAATAGCCAGCTCTGAATGGCTTCCTTACGCTTTGCACCCAGTCCTTCGACCTTATCCAGCTGACCATTGTGGACCGCATTTTCCAGTGCTTCGAGGGTGTCGATGTGTAGTGTGTTATATATTCGTTCGGCAAAAATTCTACCGATGGTGGGTATAGATCGGAATAATCCAACAGGATCTGAAGCGCCATGTAAATTTTCCAGCCTGGTGATTCGGCCAATTGCCACGTATTCATAAATCGAGCGGGCAATACCGGAGCCAATAGCCGGTAGATCGATTAAACCTTTTAACCCTTTATCGCGTATCAATTTTCCGACATCTTCAGGAAACTGATCCAACGTATTAGCAGCATTGTGATAAGCCCGTGAACGAAAAGGGTTAGCATGTTGCGCTTCAAGCAGGGATGCAATTTCGCGGAGTTTTTCTGCAACTTGGTGGTTAAAGGGGATCATGGCTGTTGTGCCTTTATGTGATTGATGGCAGCCTGCATATTTGAAAAATGACTGCCTTCCCAGTATATTTTTTTACAGTCTGTACACTGGTAAAAACTGTCGAAATGCTTTCTGGTTAAAGGTAATAGTTGCGATTCTACCTGCTGTTTGTCAATGGACTGAATGATACCGTTACATGACATGCAGCGTGCAAATTGCGGTTTATAGTCGAACAGCTTAAAACGGGTGAGAACTTCCACAACTTGCTGGCGGGGTTTATCTGACCTGATTATGTAGCCGTAAAGTACCTGTTTGCGCATCAGTAATTTGCGGTCACGGCTGAGCAATATCCGATTCTGTTGCGCCGAAATATCAGCCAGCGTCGGGTCTTCATAATCATTACGGTAGAGAGTATCGAAGCCTAACATGCGCAGGTAGGTGGCCAGTTTACCGAGGTGTACATCCAGCACAAATCCCTGTTCGGGGAATGTTTTCGGCTGATTATGTTTTAGCGGTGTTAAGTTGACGTTATTTGATTGCGGATATACCTCGATCTGTTCACCGCCCTCAATCAGCCGGCTAAAATCTACCGACTTAGCATTGACTATGATCAGGTCGATTTCTGTGTGGGGCACGCCGATAGATTCGATCAGGTCTTTAACAGACCGGGATTTTTTTACTTCAACATTGAAGTTTAAATTTCTCTGTTCAACTGGCAGGAAATCATTGAGCTCATTGAAAAATCTGATATTGATCTGATCTGACATACTACTATGATAACTGATTTTATCCGTCTATTTTATGCCTTTTCTGCTGGCTATAACATATTGAAAGACGGTGCATAGCATAACCCCTGTAAAACCTCTTTCATTAGTTAGCAATATGGCCAGTATTGCGCTTTTCACCGAGGTGCAGCTATTAATTTCCAGGGACTCAGGTGTTGGTTGTACTACTGTTAATGTTACCGCAGGAGTTAATGTATTACTTGTTGATTAGTACTATAGTCAGTGACTGATTTATAATGGTTGTTTTCATTGGCTGGAGTATTTATATATGACTTTGCCTCTATTAAAATGATTAACTTATTGCAGGTATAAAAAGTATAAAAAAAGGGGATATGATTATGGCTATAGATAATAAAAAGCTGGTTTTACAGCATCTTGATTTATCCTGGAATAAAGGTGAATTTGATAAAATAAAAGATTTTCTATCGGATCAGTTTTTTTATAAAACCACCTTCACTGATGAAATACTGAATGGCAAACAGTATATTGAGTTTATCAATGAGTTTCGGGACGCTATGCAGGACCTGAGTGTAAACGTTGAACTGATTATGAGTGAAGATAATCATGTCATGACACAGATTAGTTTTTTTGGCACCGTGGGAAAAATGATTTATGGAATACCACCTGGTGACAAGTTGATAGCTTTTAACGCTATTTCGATATGGGAAACTGGTTTTGATAAAATTATAAGCCTGGATACGTTAATCGATATAACCGGCCTGGAACGACAGATAGGCATAAATTTATCTCCGTTCGAGCCATTGCAATCTCGGATCTGAAAATAGCAGTTATGTCATTGCGCTGCAGAGCGCAATCCATCGTAAGGGGAAGCTGGTCGATTGGGCCAGGCATGTTCGTTAAGATGGGCTGCATCCCTTGTTTCCGTGAACGGTACTT
>CALCSG010000427.1 GCA_937894085.1 uncultured Gammaproteobacteria bacterium
GCACTATTTTGTGACAAAATATCAGGTTCAGATGGAGCAACTAATAAATAGTGAATTTTCAACCCACGCTGATTAACCAGTTCAGTCAACATATTTAATTGTGAAGGATCGATCATAAATGATAACTGGAACTCTTCTGGTAGATCTTCAAACCATTCGAAAAACTGGTCCGCAGCCACTATTTCACATAAATTAATACATGCTGATTCAAACTCGTTAGCATAAAACGAAAGCTTCCATTCGGCTGGCAAGTCTGCCGGATAAAAACCATTTTGCAGCGGAAAACTTGCCCAGTTGAAAAGCCCTACCCTGATACTTTTATTCATAAAACATATTAACTTAGCTAACAATAATGACTCAAATAATATTGCGACTACAAAGATTTTACTGGAAAAAACAGGGCCAAATCGTTAGTGTTCGCATCCTGATAAACTACTCCTGAATATTATGGCAGATCTAACCAGTCAAAACAGCTTTACCTACGACCAACTCATTGATTGCGGAAATGGAAAAGTTTTTGGAGAAGGCAATGCATTACTGCCGTTACCACCCATGTTGATGTTTGATCGAATTATCAATATTACGGAAGATGGTGGCAATTTCGATAAAGGTTATATCGAAGCTGAACTGGATGTAAAACCAGAACTGTGGTTTTTTGACTGTCATTTCAAAACAGATCCTGTAATGCCCGGTTGCCTGGGGCTGGATGCCATGTGGCAACTCGTCGGATTTTATCTGGGCTGGAAAGGCGGCCCAGGACATGGACGTGCACTCGGATCAGGCGAAGTCAAATTTTTTGGACAGGTGCTTCCAGACGCCAAAAAAGTCACTTACAAAATCCACCTGAAACGTTTGATCATGCGCAAACTGGTAATGGGAATCGCAGATGCCAGTATGGAAGTCGATGGACGTGAAATATATACCGCGAAAGACTTGAGAGTCGGATTATTCACTTCAACTGATAATTTTTAATACATGATACTATCAATCGCCGCCATTATCATTGGCCTTGCCCTGCTGGTCTGGAGTGCCGACCATTTTGTCGAAGGTGCTTCAGTCACTGCCCGAAATCTGGGAGTTTCAACACTTATAATTGGCATTACCGTGATCGGTTTTGGAACATCCGCACCAGAAATTTTAATCTCGCTGTTTTCAGTCTTTGATAACACACCAGATTTGGCGATAGGCAATGCACTGGGCTCCAATATAGCCAATATAGGATTGATTCTGGGAGCCACATCACTGGTTATACCGCTTACCTTTAATTCCAAACTGGTCAAACGGGAGTTCCCCATACTGCTTCTGGCAACCGCCCTGATGACCTGGACTTTATGGGATACAAGGCTGGATCTTTTTGATGGAGTGCTGTTATTGCTGTTTTTAGCAGGGGCACTTACCTATCTTATTCGTTTCAGTAAAACGGACAGGGATGACACCATTTCAGCTGAAATTGAACAGGAAATCCCGCAGGACATGTCCACTAAAAAAGCCGTAATATGGACAGTGGTTGGTTTGTTAATACTCGTTGGTAGCTCCAAAATTCTGGTCTGGGGTGCAGTTAATATCGCTACAGAATTAGGCATTAGTGAATTAATCATCGGACTTACCATTGTTGCACTCGGAACTTCCCTGCCGGAACTTGCCGCCGCAATTGCAGGTGCACGCAAAGGAGAACCGGAACTCGTCATGGGTAACGTAATCGGCTCCAATTTATTTAATTCATTAGCCGTCATCGGTTTACCTTCGGTAATGACCGACTTTTCTATTTCACCGACGGCTATTGCACGTGACTTACCGGTCATGCTGGCGCTCACTGCATTACTCTACCTGCTTTCTCAATTCCCCAAAAACAGTTGCTGCATGATAACTCGTTTAAAGGGCTTTACACTGTTATTAGCTTTTGTACTTTATCAGTGTCTTTTGTATTATCAGGTCATTAGCCCATAAAGAAACCACATGACGCATTCATTCCAACAGTTAGGCATTGCTGTTTTAAAAACAGAAGCCGATTCTATTAATGCATTAATAGAAAGAATCGATGAAAAATTTCAGGTTGCCTGTGAAATGATTCTGGCCTGCAAAGGGCGCATCGTAGTTACAGGAATGGGCAAATCAGGGCATATCGGAAATAAAATTGCCGCTACCCTGGCAAGTACCGGCACGCCTGCTTTTTTTATGCATCCGGGAGAAGCCAGTCATGGTGACCTGGGCATGATTACTGAACAGGATCTGGTCATTGCACTTTCAAACTCAGGGGAAGTATCTGAAATTATCACCCTGTTACCCCTGTTAAAACGCTTACCGGTTCCACTCATTTCACTCACTGGCAATAAGCATTCCACACTCGCAGAAATGGCTGATGTCAATCTTGATGTGGGGGTGGAAAAGGAAGCCTGCCCGCTCGGCCTGGCTCCCACTTCCAGCACCACTGCAAGTCTGGCAATGGGTGATGCGCTGGCTATCGCTGTGCTGGAAGTGCGAGGATTTACCGAAGAAGATTTTGCCCGTTCGCATCCGGGTGGCAGCCTTGGCAGGCGTCTGTTACTTAGAGTCAGGGACATTATGCATACAGGTGATCGTATACCTGTTATACCGATTAATGCATCTCTTAAGCAGGCCTTGCTGGAAATGAGCAAAAAGGGTCTGGGCATGACAGCGATCAGCGATAACAATAACCAACTCGCCGGTATTTACACCGATGGCGATCTACGCCGCACACTGGATAGTAATGCAGATATCCAAACAGCCATGATCATCGATCACATGACGACACACTGTGTCACTATCGATGCAGATCAGATAGCCAGTGCAGCATTAAATTTAATGGAAAATAATGCGATAAATGCTTTAATCGTGACTGATACTAAAGGCACAATTCTGGGTGCATTAAACATGCATGATTTATTAAGAGCAGGTATCGTCTAATTCAACCCGGGCAGACTCATTACAATGGATAAAATTATTAAACTGGCGCAAAAAATTAAGCTTGTCATCTTCGATGTCGATGGTGTATTAACCAGCGGAGCCCTTTATTTTGATAACAATGGTCAGGAATATAAAGCCTTTCACTCGAAAGATGGACATGGTTTAAGAATGCTGCTTGAATGCGGATTACAGGCCGCAATTATCACCGGGCGAAAATCAAAATTAGTTAAACACCGCATGAAAGACCTGGGCATCGAAATAGTTTTTCAGGGTTACAGGGATAAACGCCCCGCATTTACCGAGCTACTGCAACTTACCGGATTAAAAGCCGAACAAATAGCCTACATGGGTGATGATGTCGTCGATTTACCAGTAATGTCTCAGGTCGGCATGGCAATTGCTGTTCAGGATGCGCACGAATTTGTCATCAAACACGCTGATTATGTCACCCAAAAAGCCGGTGGCACCGGGGCGGCCAGAGAAGCTATAGAATTTATTTTACAGGCCCAGGGGTTACTGCAGGAAAAACTGGAATCTTATCTGGAATGAAAAGTAATTACCTGCTGATCATAATCATTTTTATCTCGGCTGCCCTGGGATTAGGCTGGTTTTTTGATAAGCAGCCCGCTGATATTACTTCAAGCAGCCTGGAAGTACCGGATAACATAGACTACTACCTGAGTAATCTGAAGTATCGCTCCATGAATCAACAGGGTTCGGTACATTATCTTTTAAATTCGCCATATCTCGAACATTATATACAGCAGAATATATCTCATTTAAAACAACCCGATATGCAGTTTTATGGTGATAAATCTGAATGGATCATACAGGCTGAAACAGGCAGGCTGTATCATATTGAAGAACAGTTTGAACTGGAGCACCAGGTGAAATTAACAAGAAGTTCAAAACTGCAACCGATGCTATTGACTACTAGTCTGATGATTTTAAAAGCGCAGAAAGACCTGATTGAAGTTCCACAGGCCATGCATGTCACAACAAAAAATGCCAAACTTCAGGCAGCCAGTGCGGTTTTGAGCATGGATCAGAACCAGTATCACTTTAAGGGCGTAAGCGCAATTTACAAACCAAATAACCTCAACAGGTCATCCAATGGTCAGAGTTAACCGTTTTAGTCTGGTATTACTGTTGTCTTTGTTTTGCCATACCCAAACCGGTCTGGCTTTATCAACGGACAGAGAGCAGCCAATCAACATTCATGCAGATAAGCTCGATATAGATGATATTAAGAATATCAGTACTTATCAGGGTAATGTTGAAATGCAGCAGGGTAGTTTACATATAAAAGCTGATACTATCGTGTTTCATTTCTCTGAACAAAACGACTTACAGCGTCTGGAAATAGCAGGTTCTCCAGCAACGTTAAATCAGTTAAATGACAAAAATGAACCTGTTTCCGGGACAGCCAGACATATCATCTATACGGATAATCTTTTATTATTGAAATTAAATGGAGCTGCCCGATTTCAAAATAATGCAGACACAATTGAAAGTGAATGGATTACTATCAATACACAAACAGAAGCCCTTAAAGCCGGTAGTATAAAAGGAGAAAATAGAGTGCACATGCTAATTCAGCCCAAAAACTCAGGCAATAATAATAAAAAATAATGGCATTAAACTATCTCAAAGCAAGCGGACTGGCTAAAAGCTATAAAGGTCGAGAAGTTGTAAAATCAGTCAGCCTTGAGGTAAAAAGTGGTCAAATTGTCGGTCTGTTAGGACCCAATGGGGCCGGAAAAACTACCTGTTTTTACATGATTGTCGGCCTTGTTCCTATCGACAAAGGCTCTATCACATTAAACGACAAAACGATTAGCCACCTGCCCATGCATCAACGTGCACAGCGGGGAATTGGCTATTTACCACAGGAAGCTTCAATTTTCAGAGGTTTATCTGTGCAGGACAATATTCGCGCTATCTTACAGATGCGTAAAGATTTGAGTTCCGACCAGCAAAACGAACTGTTAGAAAAATTACTGGAAGACTTTCAGGTTCAACATATCAGAAAAAACATAGGTATTTCACTTTCAGGGGGTGAGAGACGTCGAGTAGAAATAGCCCGTGCACTCGCCAATGAGCCTCACTTCATTTTGCTTGATGAACCATTTGCCGGAGTCGACCCCATTTCAGTTATCGACATTCAGAACATTATCCGGCAATTGGCCGAACGTGGAATAGGCATCCTGATAACCGATCATAATGTTCGTGAAACCCTCGGAGTGTGTGACAGGGCCTATGTCATGGGCGAAGGAACCGTACTTGCGGAAGGTGACCCAGATCAAATTCTTGCCGATAAAATAGTAAGAAAGATTTACTTAGGAAAGGATTTTAAGCTATAAAGGCATTATGAGAACAATAAAAAAACAAGCTCAAAAGGCCAAAACCTTCAGATGAAGCAAACATTACAATTGAAGATTGGTCAAAGTCTGACCATGACGCCTCAGTTACAACAGGCAATCAAGCTCCTTCAGTTATCTTCTATCGAATTACAGGTTGAAATCCAGCAAACTCTTGATTCTAATCCATTACTGGAACAGGAGGATAATATCTCTGAGATGCAGGTTGAGAAAGAGGTCGATCTGGATAAAGAAGATATCACCGAAATAAAGACTTCCTCAGACTCTTTAAATGAGGACCGCTCAGAACAGACACTACCCGATGAACTTGCGCTAGATACGGGCTGGGATGATATATATGACCCATCACCAACAGCATCTGTATCGCAAACCAGCGCAGGCAGCGGTGAGGACTACAGAGATCTTTTTGAAAATCAGGCCAAATCTGTCGATGAATTGTACGACCACCTGGTCTGGCAGCTTGACTGTGCACATTTAACGCCTACCGATAAAGAAATTGGTCTTGCCATCATTGATGGCATTGATGAACGTGGATACCTGACTGAATCTTTGCAGGACATTCACCAGGGACTGTTAACTCAAAACCCCGAAATTGAGCTGGATGAAATTGAGGCCATGTTACATTTAATTCAGCACTTTGATCCGCTTGCTGTAGGTTCCCGTACTCCCTCAGAATGCATGAAGATTCAACTGAAGCAATATGATGCTGCTACCCCTCATTTAAATAAAGCTATAGCTCTGGTTGACCATTACCTGGAATACCTCGCAAGAAATGACATGGCTGTATTAAAACGCCGCTTACAGGCAAATGATGAGGAACTGGCAGCCATCATTAAACTGATTCAAACCACTAACCCTCATCCGGGACAACTTATTAGCACGACACATGCGGAATACATTAAGCCTGATGTGTACGTAGTAAAAAATAATGGTCACTGGGCGGTAAAAATAAATCAGGATAATGCTCCACGTTTGAAGATCAATGAGACATACTCTAAATTGATCAAACGTGGTGATAATAGCGAGCAGAATAATTATTTGCGCAATCATGTACAGGAAGCCAAATGGTTCATTAAAAGCCTGCAAAGTCGTAATGACACTTTGTTACGGGTAGCAACTTCTATTGTTGAACGTCAGCACGATTACCTGGAATATGGAGACGAAGCCATGAAACCGATGGTTTTACGTGATATTGCGGAAGAACTGGAAATGCATGAATCAACAATCTCTCGCGTCACTACCATGAAGTTTATGCATACGCCTCGCGGCGTTCTGGAATTTAAATATTTTTTTTCCAGCCATGTCGGTACTGCCGACGGTGGCGAATGTTCGGCTACTGCTATCAGAGCTATTATCAAAAAACTGATAGCAGCAGAAACACCCAACAAACCGTTGAGTGATAACAAAATAGCAAATTTGCTGGATGACCAGGGAATAAACGTTGCCAGGCGGACTATTGCAAAATACCGTGAAGCAATGAATATACCACCATCCAACGAACGTAAACGTCTCTTTTGAGATATTCAGACTGTATGAAATATTTTCTATGATGACATACAGTCAACTGGCAGTTGATCAGATAATCACTGTCATAACCACTCATCAAAATGATGAGTAATTAGTAACCTTCAGGAGGTATCTTATGCAAATAAGTCTTAGTGGTCACCATGTTGAGATAACAGATTCTCTAAGAAACTATGTGAATGAAAAAATAGAACGTCTGGATAGGCACTTTGATCAGGCACTCGATATTCACGTGGTATTAACAGTGGAAAAACTCAGACATAAAGCTGAAGCAACTATGCATGTCAGTGGCGCAAATATGCACGCAGATGATGAGCAGGAAGACATGTATGCTGCTATTGATGGTATGGTCGATAAATTGGACCGTCAGGGTAAAAAGCATAAAGAAAAAGTAAAAGATCATCGAATTAAGGGAGCAATTCCTGAAATAGCCTAGCATCAGGAAACAGGGAGAATTCATTCTCCCTGTTTTTTATCTTGCATGGTAAAATAAATTCGATACTATGCCCGCATTCCAAGTTTAAACATTAACCTTTTATTTATTACTATTAAGTAAGCCGATTATGTCCATCTCATCGCTTTTAGCGACAAATCGAATCTTCACCCATGCCGATATTAGCAGCAAAAAACGTTTGCTCGAATTTATTGCTGAACAGGCTTCTGAAGAATTATCTCTACCGGTTAACACTATTTACAACAAGCTACTCGAACGTGAGCGCCTGGGTAGCACAGGACTGGGTAAAGGAATAGCAGTGCCTCATGCCAGGCTGGATAGTATTAATGAAGCTCATGGCTTTTTTGTAAAATTAAACCAGTCCATTAATTACGACGCTATTGATAAACAGAATGTCGATTTAATATTTGTATTATTCATCCCGCAGGAGTCTACAGATGAACATCTTCAAATCCTGTCATCCCTCGCTAAAATATTCAGCCAGACAACAGTCACCGAAAAGATACGTTTAAGCCAGTCAGCAGATGAAATTTTTCAAATCATTACACAGGCTGAAGCTGAAATAGCGGTTTGAGCGACGCCATACTTTATGTCAACCTCACTGACAGTAGGAGAGTTTCATCAACGTTTTCAAAAACGTCTTAAATTATCCTTTGCATCCGGACAGGTAGGTCTCGACCGGGAAATAAGTCTTGAGTCCGAAAATAATACTCACGTCACTGTCGACTACCTCAACATCATTCGTCCCTCCAGCGTTGTGATAATCGGCTCACAGGAATCAAAATTTTTACTTTCACGTAATTTACAAAAGCAGCAGAAAATTTTTCAAAAGCTATGCCACAAGTCGCTCAGCACCATTATTTTAAGTCGTAACTCTTCAGCTCTGGACAATATCATCAAATATTGCTCCAATTCATCAATAGCAGTATTTAAATCTGAACTTAATGATTCTGTACTTTTAAGCAATACCCGGTATTTTCTTAATCAGGCCCTCACACAAACAACTACCCAACACGGCGTGTTCATAGAAGTGCATAGCATCGGCACTTTTATCATAGGCGAAAGCGGAATTGGTAAAAGCGAACTGGCTCTTTCCCTGATATCACGCGGTCACCGGCTAATAGCTGATGATATCGTAGAGTTTACCAGCATTGCTCCGGGAGTCGTGGATGGTATCCATCCCGGGCTGTCTAATGAGTTTATGGAAGTACGAGGCGTCGGTATTTTAAATATTAGAGAAATGTTTGGCGTCAATTCTATAAGACGCAACAAGACTCTGCGCCTGATCGTTAATTTGATACCTTTTACCACCGAAAACAGTCACCACTTTGATCGCCTTGGAAATAGTATCAAAACACGCTCAATTTTAGGCGCAGATATACCGATGATGACATTACCCGTTGCACCAGGCAGAAACCTTGCCATTCTGGTAGAAGCAGCCGCTCGAAATCATTTAATGAATATTAATGGATACAATGCTGCAGATGATTTTATAGAAAGGCAACGGCTTGCTATATTGGCTAATACAAAGGATTAATACACTCAACTAATTGCATGACTAAAAATCAACACAATAATATAACGTATAAAAATGAAACTTGTTATAGTTAGCGGACTTTCCGGTTCCGGGAAAACCATTGCTTTACATACGCTGGAAGATGCGGGTTATTTTTGCGTCGATAATTTACCGGTGGGTTTATTAAGTGATTTCATCACTTCTATGAAAAATAACAAACCGGCGATTTATGATTTATTAGCCGTCGCGGTTGATGCTCGCTGCAATGTGCAGGATATGGAGCACTTTGAAAATATCGTTTCCGAAATCAAGGCTTTAGATGTTGAAGTTGAAATTATTTTTCTCACCTCCAAGATCGATAAGTTACTGACCCGTTTCAATGAAACCCGCCGCAAACACCCGTTAAGCCGTAAAGGTCTGCCACTGGTTGAAGCGATACATCTGGAACGTAGCATACTTAAAATCATTTCATCCAATGCTGATCTGACAATAGATACATCAGAACTGAATGTGCATGATTTACGCCATATAATTAACAACAGGATTTTGCCTGATAACAGTGAAACAATGGCAATTCTGATTCAATCGTTCGGTTTTAAACACGGCCTGCCAGCCGATACTGATTTTATGTTTGATGTTCGCTGCCTGCCAAACCCACATTGGGAAGGACATTTAAGGCCTTATACAGGTAAAGACGCTCCCGTTATCGAGTACCTTGAAAGTTTTCCATCTGTTGCAGATATGGAAAACTCCATACTCGATTTTATGCGACACTGGATACCCTGTTTCGAAAAAGAAGGGCGTAGCTATATGACCGTATCCATAGGCTGTACGGGTGGTCAGCATAGATCAGTTTATCTTACTCAGAAAATCGCCAGTGAGTTACAGAAAACCCGCAGTAACGTCTCTCTCCGGCATCGGGAATGTGGCTAATGGCGAATATCCTGCTGGTCACCCACAATAAGATCGGTGAAGAGATTCTGAAAAGTGCAGAAATGATCGTGGGAAAATGTATTACCTCAATAAGGACTATTTCCATCCCCGGCAACCTGAAACCCGATGAACTTGGCTTTTATGCAGATGATATAAGAACAACGATTGAATCCCTGGAAACTGGTGGTGGTGTACTAATCCTGACTGATATCCTCGGTGCCACTCCCAGCAACCTGGTGCACTACTTCTCTGCCAGCCACCATGTAAAAATAGTGGCAGGTCTGAATTTATCCATGATGATACGAGTACTTAACTACGCAGATCAACCGCTAGAGTTATTAGCTAAAATTGGTATAGTCGGTGCTAACAAAGGTATCACAAAAGAAATAGGATTATGATAACTCAACCCGTCAATATCATTAACAAACTCGGACTACATGCTCGAGCGGCTTCCAAACTGGTCAATTTAAGCTCTCAATTTAGCAGTTCTGTCTACCTTGATAACAGGGGGAACAGGGTCAATGCAAAAAGTATTATGGGTGTCATGATGCTGGCGGCCAGTAAAGGAACAGAATTAATTCTTGAAGTAGACGGAGAAGATGAAATACTCTGCCGGGATGCCGTTGTTGAATTGATTAATAACCGTTTCGACGAAGATGAGTAGATTTACCGTATCGACAAAAATAAACTTATTTTACTGATATCACTGCTGTACTAATGATCCTTAGTTTCACTACAATCTTGCTGTCTTAAACTATTTCTCAGCAGACACAGTGAAAGACATTATCGTTTATTGTGCCAGAAACTGTGCCATTACATCTTTCATGGCATCTTCAGCCAACACCCAGATTTCATCCAGCTCATAACTCTGTAAATTCAACTGCTCTAACGCAAAATCACTCAGCGGAATCGCAAATCTTTCACCGCTGCTACCAACCTGATGTTTATTAACCCATACATCTGCAACATGCACAGCAGCTGTTACCTGCGTAAATTCAAGTGAACCCTCGGGTTTATGATGAAAACTTATCGGTTCATGTATAGACAGGGGGACTCGCCAGTTTTCCAGTAAGCGTCCACCCACTTCAGCATGCGTATAGCCAAGACTTTCCTGTTCGAGAATGTACAGATATTCTTCCCTGGCTTCGCGTTGTATCAAAAGTTCATGCATCAGGCCCGGCAATTTAATAAAGAAAACAAGTCTGCCAATATCATGCAATAGACCTGAAACATAAAACCTTTCTGGCTGGCTAATATTGCAATATTGTCCGATTGATTTTGCCATGACTCCAACTGCCACAGAGTGCTCCCAGAACGATCTCATATTTATCATTCCAAGGGGCATTTTGTTAAATACCTTTATAATGCTGGTAGCCAGTACCAGTTCACGGATCTGTCTGACGCCAATAATTTGAATTGCTTTATCCACCGTTTCAATACTGGCTGGAAAACTATAGAACGCACTATTCGCTAAACTCAACAGTCGGGCACAAAGATCAGGGTCACTCGATAGCACTTTTGAAAAATCCGAAATCGATGAGCTCGGGTTTTCGATAAGAGACTCCAGGCGATAATAAACATCAGGTAAACTTACAAGTTTGTCTACCTCACCTACTAAAAGGTCAATATTATTGGGTCCACCAAAATCCATTATTTCAATTCTTTTTTGAGTAGCCATAGTTAATTTTAAAATTGGTTAACTGGAATATAGTTCATATATTTTAAACTGGGTTAAAAACATCTTATAAACCCATAAAAAATCTACAAAATTTGTAACTAAGCTTTACACCGACTTAAATAAAAAATGGTTAACTTGTCATTTGATGCGCCAAATCAATTCAACTTTTAATGTAATCTCTTACATTTATTGCTCCCCAGATAAATTTTGCTGACGTATTACGCCAGCAAAAGCATTTTAGTAACTGGTTTATCAATTAACATTTGAAACAGGTAGAAAGAAATGCGACGACTGTACTTGCTAATTCCCACGATTAAGTTGACAGAAATCATAATTGATGAGCTTAAGCAGCAAGGAGTACCCTACTCCCACCTTCACGTAGTCGCGGGCATTCAACAGCCTTTAGATGGTTTACCTGAAGCTACTATATGGCAACGTACTGAACTTGCTCATGGCCTGGAATGGGGAACAGGTATAGGCGGAACCGCTGGTTTACTTGGTGGATTATTAACCGTCGCCTTTCCACCAGGTGGCGTTATCCTTGGTGGAGGAGCCCTGTTAATAGGCGCAGCCGCAGGAGCAGGTCTGGGCGCTGCCATGTTAGGGCTAATGAAAGGACACGAACATAATCACCAGCTTGATGATTTTAAACATGAAATAGAACATGGTGAAATACTGTTGATGGCCGATCTCCCCAAAGCGGATGTTGAACTTATTACCGAAAGTATTTTAAAGCATCATCCAGATGCCCATATCAAACTGTCTGAACCTCGTTAAATGAACAATTCTCAAGTTGAACAGATAGCATACAAAAAGTACACTTGCGCCTGATATTTTCGAGCAGTTTTAAATTATGGATTTAACAAATTTAAGAAGAAGCTATGAACAGGGGGGCTTAAGGAGGGATTCTCTCGACCCGGATCCAATCATACAGTTTGAACACTGGTTTAAAGATGCTGAAAAATCAGATGTTAAAGATCCCAACGCGATGAGCCTTGCAACAGCAAACAAAGCGGGTGAAGTCTCATTGCGAACTGTATTATTAAAAATTTATGACCATCAGGGATTTGTATTTTTCACCAATTACGAATCCACCAAAGCCCGTCAAATCGCTGAAAACCCTAACGTAGCACTACTCTTTCCCTGGCTGGATCAGGATCGACAGGTAAAAATCAGGGGACAGGCCAGCAGAATATCGACAACAGAATCTTTAAAATATTTTATTTCACGTCCGCGCGGCAGTCAGTTGGGTGCCTGGGTATCACAGCAAAGTTCTGTGATTAGTTCTCGAACTTTATTGATGAGTAAACTGGATGAAATAAAAAAGCGCTTTGCTCACGGTGATATATCACTTCCCGAATTTTGGGGGGGATACAGAGTTAAACCTTCAACTATTGAGTTCTGGCAAGGGCAACCCGATCGTTTACACGATCGTTTTAGTTATCAGCGACAACAGGATGATAGCTGGACAATAAGTCGACTGGCACCATGATCTAAAACTAAGATAAAACCTGCTTAAATAGTCCGATATTTATCCGCAAAAATAAAATTGACTGAATCATTGGATTTAGATTCATACATCGCCTGATCAGCACGGGCTATAAAGCTGCGAATGGGTTCATCATAATTATTCATGGTGGCTATACCAATATTAATATCAAGATAAAAATTCATTCCACCAATATCCAGTCCTTCTGTAATTAATGAAATAATCCTTCTACTAATATCTTCCAGATACTGGTTGCTAACCACATTAGGTAAAATAGCGGAAAATTCATCCCCTCCCATACGAGCTACGGTATCATCGTCACGTAAACACAACAGTAAAACACTAGCCACTTTTTTTAATACAAGATCACCTACTTCATGCCCCATTTCATCATTGATGGCTTTAAATTTGTTCAAATCAATATACAGTATGGCCAGTTTTGTATTCTGCTTTTTAGCTGTAAAAATTTCCCTCACTAATTTCCATTGAAAATATTTCCGGTTCTTTAAACCGGTCAAAGAATCGGAATACAACATCTGTAAAATTTTACTTTCAGCCAGTTTTTTCTGGCGCATAGCCAGAAGGAGTAAATAAGCTGCCAGCCCTAATAACAGACTCATAAAGAAAAAAGCATACCCCATCATAGTTCTGGTTCCTTCCAGCTGATTCGTTATGACCTGATTTGGTATAAAACTCACTAGAAACCATCGCGGATTCTCAAGTGTTGATAACATTACAGACTGACTGTATTTTTCACCAATGCTAATCGCTTGATAAACAACCTGATTCTGAGCTGACTCAAACACGCCCTGTTCCTGCTGATGTAAAATAGACCAGATTTCAGGGTTTTCTTGCGACATGGAATAATGTTGTTTATCAGGAAACATAAAACCCCATTGCTTTTCGCTGGAATTACCATATAACCAATAACCATTTTGATCAAGTAGCTGCCGATTGGTATTATTATTGAACGATAAATTAGCCAGAGTATCCAGTAAGTGTTGTGCTTTCAGGTTTAGCACTACGGCTCCTGCTATTTCACTGGAAGAGCGCACTGCGGATGCCACCCGAAGGACTGGGTTATATGGTAACTCGATTTTACCCTGCTCTTCATTTAAATCGATTCGGGATATATATACCTGATCAGTATTCAGTGACAGGATTTCCTTAAAATAATAACGCTCACTTTTGTCTTGTAATAGCGCACGATCCACGGCAACAGGTAAACCCTTATCATTATGGTGAATTTTTATTAATTCCTGTCCGCCAATACTTAAAAGACGTAACTGATCATAAACGGGTTTAAATATCACCTGTGTTTGAAAGTCCTTGTTAAGCTCCTGTTCTCTTTGCGCTGAAGCCTGCATCAGATATTCAACTACATTAACCTGATGAGAGATACTCAAGACATCGCTAGTCACCTGATTCAACTGTTGTAAAAAAGCCGTTTTAACCAGCTTCAGTGTATTAACTTCCTGTGTTATCAGGTCTTTTTTTAAACTATTAAACTGTAGCTGATAATTCAACACCAGAAACATCAGTAAAACGGTTATAACGCTCAAGTAGGCTAAGGTTATAGTAATGACCATCGAACCGAATCTGCTGGCGCTTACATCCTCTTTTTTTTGCCAGTCCATCACTGGTTTTAATACGATAAAATATATAGCCAAGGAGGATAAGCTGGCCAGCGTTAGACTATCCAGTATTATTACCTGCCAGCCTTCGAGTATCGACGATTTATACTCAAAAACCTGCATGATAAGAACTTCTATAAAAAAACGATGAGACCAATTTGTACCTGTATCCAGGCTGCATTCCCATGTTGATAAATAGAGAAAAGGCCTTTTTTAATAAAATAAGATACCGCTAAAATTGCAGCAATAGAAATAAGCAGAGAATCCAGCAATATCGGCAACCAGAAAAATGTTGCGTCTGTTACAACCTGCTCCAGCAACAAGATTAACAACAATTCGACAGTTGCTATGACTAAAAAAAGATTTAATAAAATTTTTTTCACTGCTAACAGAGCCTAAAACCAGGAACCTTTACGATAAATACCTACAAGTTTAGTACAAACAGAGACATACCTGCTCTTTAAAAATTAAGTATTTTTAGCACCGGATGATAATTATCCGGTTTTCTGCCAAATCCAGATAAAACAGCGACAGATCTCTTAGCCAGTTTGAATTTAAATTTTCGAGCAATAATCCGGCTCATTGTATGCCAGTCCTGGGTATGTTGTTCAGGTAGCACTAACGGCATAACACCCCAGTGCAGCATTAATTTACGGGCTGTTTTATCATCCATACAAATACCGACTATAGGCGATGAAGGTCTAAAAGCAGCTACCACACCAGCAGTTTCTCCACTTGATGTCGGCACAAATAAACCCAACAAATCGAGGTCTTTAGCAATACCCACTGCAGCATGAGTTAATGCCCGTTTAGGAGAGCTGGTAACTCTCATGTCGACCATATCGCTATGTTGCGTATTGTTCTGTTTCCATTTTTCCATTTCACACAAAATATGATCCATCTGTTTAACAGCCTGCACAGGATAACGCCCTACCGAGGTTTCACCCGAAAGCATTACCGCATCTGCACCGTTTAAAGCCGCATTAGATACATCTCCTACTTCTGCCCGGGTGGGTCGAGAGCTGGTGATCATAGACTCCATCATGTGGGTTGCCACAATGACCGGACGGCAGGCAGTACGTGAACGATTGATTAAATCTTTTTGTACCATTGGAACCAGAGCAGCATCAATTTCAATACCAAGGTCACCACGAGCAACCATTATTGCGTATGATTCGCGTAAAATTTCATCAAAATTTTCCAGCGCTTCCGGTTTTTCAATTTTAGAAATAACCGGCAATACATCACCATATTGCTTCATATAGCGCTTTAATTTAACGATATCTTTTGCATCACGAACGAAGCTCAGTGCCACAAAATCGGCACCAATTTGCTGTGCAAACTTTACATCTTTTTTATCATTGACAGTAAGTGATGATGAAGAAATTTGAGTATCCGGTAAATTAATACCTTTTTTATCCTGAAGTATGCCACTGTAAATAACACGACACTGAATATCTCGACGCACTACCTCCAGCACCTTTAATTCCATTTTCCCATCATCCAGTAAAATTCTATCACCTACTTTTACATCCTTATGTAAAGAAGGATACTGACAGGGAATAATGTTATTTTCTCCAATAACCTGGCGCGTTGTCACCGTCACTATCGACCGGGACTTTAGTTGCATTTCACCATTTTTAAGGACACCTACACGAATCTTCGGGCCACACAGATCACAAAAGACAGCAACCTGAACTTTCATTTTTGCAGCCGCTTTTTTAACCAGTTTAAAACTTTTATGGTGATGCTCATGACTACCATGAGACATATTCAACCGAATAATATTGACCCCTGCCATTAACAGTTTTGTAATGGTTTCCAGATCACTGGTTGCCGGTCCAAGAGTTGCAATAATTCGAGTTTTTCGGGTTAAATTGTTATCTATAGTGTTAATCATGTTTGTTATTTTTTAGAGTTTTAAAAAATTTTAGTTATAAAGTTTAACCTTATCACACCATTCAAACTTCTAGCTGGATAGAGCTGTATTTAATTCCAGCTGATTATCTATTTCAAAAACAGCGTTTTTCGTTGTTGAATTGTAGACCGGTTCACATTCTTAAGCTGTTTTAATTCGCACCGACTTAAGCTGTGAAAAGCCTCACACTTTAGTTTCAAACAGGGACTAGAATCATCCAATATTATTCCTTAACCGGTCACTATAAAAAAATCATTTTAATATAGAAACATTGCCTGGCTGTTAATCAGAACCTTAAGAAATATTTAAATTGAAAAATATTTCAACTGAGTAACCGCATAAAGCAAAAGAACCTGTACCTAAACTCAGATAAGCTCCTGAGTTTAGCTTAACCGTCTATAACAGACGGTTTTTTTTGGCCAGGGATTGGCCTTATACCCGATGGGCAGGGATAGCCCAAAGAGGGTGCTTGGCCAGGGATTGGCCTTATACCCGATGGGCAGGGATAGCCCAAAGAGGGTGCT
>CALCSG010000428.1 GCA_937894085.1 uncultured Gammaproteobacteria bacterium
AGTCAAATGAAACCCGAAGATATACTGGCGTTACGGCAACAGGTAAATAAAGTTCACGTCGAACCCAGTATCGAAAAATATGCTGTTAGCCTGGTCGCGGCCACTAGAAATCTGCAAAGCTATCATGACGGTTGGGCGGGACTGGTGAAAACCGGCGCTTCACCGCGAGGCTCTATCGCTTTATTACGGGCCGCCATGTCGCGAGCTTTGTTTCAAAATCGGGATTATGTGATACCAGAAGATATCGTCGAACTATCGGCTGATGTATTACGCCATCGCCTGGTGCTCGATTTTGCAGCTGAAGCCGAAGGGGTTACAGCCGATGATATTATTCAACATTTAGTTAGTGTTATCGATGCGCCTTAAGTCGTTGTTCGGTTTTTTTTCATTCAGAACAGTATTCGAAGACCGGCCATTGCTCTCCAGCCTGGAAATTAATGAGTTGATCGCACAGGCAGGTAGCTTGAAGAAAGCGCAGGCTTCAGGTAGAAACCAGTTGTCACAGCCTGGTGACCAGGTTTCCACAATAATTGGTGGCGGTGTAGATTTTGCAGATAGACGAACTTATGTCTCTGGTGACGACCCACGTTTTATTGACTGGAAAGCCAGTGCTCGAAGCCAGCAAACACTGGTTAAAAATTACTTTACTGAAGTAAATTTGCCGGCTTGTGTAGTGATTGACCGGCGTTCCAGCTTGGCTTTCGGAACCTGCAAACGTCTTAAAATTACTCAGGCTATTCGGATTGCTATAACACTCGGTATACAAATTCTGCGAGCCGGTCACCCTCTGGCCTGTCTGATTATTGACAGGGCCCATAAAAGTGGTGATGGCAGTGGAAATGACAGGGAAAAAATCTGGCAACCTGCACAAAATAGTATTAACGCATTTCGCCAGACAATCAATTTCTGTGCACGGGCTTATCCACTGCAAGAGGAAAGTGAAGATAAAGTAAGTGGCAGTTGGCGTAATATCTGTGGAAATTTAAAAAAGCATTTACCCGTAGGCAGTCGAATAATTCTCATCTCAGATTTTTTTCAACTGGATTCTTCTGACTGGGTAGCCTTACAGAATTTGAGTCATCAATATGACCTGTCTGCTGTACAGGTTATTGATCAGGCTGAACAGGTTTTACCCTCGCTGAATAATATTTCATTAAATTTCAGACAATACATAAAACATGAATTAGTTAATTCTGCTGAAATAACAACACTTAATGTTAAATTGCAGACAAAACTGCAACAGCAGGTCGACTGGTTTAAAAAAAATAACTGCCATTTTATACGTGTGAAAAGTCATGATGAACTTACTGTATTACAGGGTGAATTTTGATGAGTACAGTTTCTGAACCGGGGATGATCGATATTTTGCAGCTGGAGTCATCGATGGCCAATAATGACGTATCATATTGGCTGATACTATTCTGTGCATTACTGGTGTTATACATAACTTTTTTGATGGTCCGCTATTACCATCATCCTGTTCGCCGACTTCGCAGGCAATTACGCAAGCAACAGTGTTCAGCTCGAGAGGTAGCTCATCAAATAGCATATTTGTTTCAGTTTAATGCCAGTCAGACTACACTACTGGAAAAAATGCGTTTCGCTAAAGAGCAACCTACATCGCAGCAAATACTCGATTTTATACAGATGATTGACTCGCAATAATATGATTGAGAGCTTTCAGTTTTTACAACCCTACTGGTTGATAGCTTTAATACCTCCACTGCTCTGGTTGTGGTTTGGCAGACACAAAAAACTGCTATTACCAGCCCTTGTTCAACAGGTGAAAGTTCGATATCCGGCTCTAAGTCTTATTGATTCTGATGAGCAATATAAAATATCTGCATCAAATCTGTCCGCTAGAAATTCTGTTCCAGTTTTATTTTTTATTTTATTGATAATCAGTTTAGCTCAGCCAGCAGGTGATGGGAAAATGTTACCTGAAAAACAGCAGGCAGATCCGCTTGACCTGATTCTGGTTGTTAATACCAGTGTAAGTATGATTTTAAAAGATTATATAGTTGGTGGTGAGCAGGTTGATCGAATGGCTATGTCACGTTTATTGCTGCAGAAACTGGTTAGCAGCTTTAAAGGTCAGAGAATCGGCCTGGTAGTCATGGGGCGTGATCAGGCCGCCGATGCCCGGCCCAGCGAACAA
>CALCSG010000429.1 GCA_937894085.1 uncultured Gammaproteobacteria bacterium
TGGAGTGCTAAACATTAGAACACACTTATGCGGGTAAGTTCAATGGTCACAATATTTGATACTACTATTTTTGAACCAGGACACATACAGGCAGATGCCCGGATTAATCGTTATGGACGTTTAAAACCCTGAGCACGGGCTGGGGAGGTGGAAAGTGTTTAATTTGAGTTACGGGGTTAACTGCCTAACTTAAGCAGCAAATCTCGCTTAAAATTAAATCCTTGCTACAGCTCGTTTTCATCGGGTATCAAAATAAACCATTCGTACAAAATGATGTAAAAAATAGGGAATATTCCTTGACAGGTTTCTCGGCTATTTTTTTAAGAATATTTGAATGGACTTATAATATCCAGCTAGACGTACCTGTTAAGCTGGTACAGCCGCGATCGGCACTTGTCATTCATTTTATCCAGAGATAACTGTTTTATCATGCTTAAGACCGCTTTGTGAGCGATGAAAAAATCAATGTTATCATAGGGTTATCGTTTATAACCTGTAACACTCCATGCGAAGCATACCCTCGGCCCATTCTCAAAAAAAACACCTTAGCTTCGATGCATTAAGGTCTACTTTATCGCATTGCTTGACGACTATTCCTGACTCTCGTGTTCAGGGTCGGTGCCAGCATAGCCTACATGATGCAATGATGAGTGCATTTGCCTGCATGTTCTTTCAGGATTCCTCAATTGCAGAATTTCAGCGTCAAGTCCAGGAAGGTAAAAACAATAACAACTTACATACGTTGTTTGATGTTCAAACGATTCCAAAAGACACCCAGTTACGTGATGTGGTTGATAACGTTAGCAGTGAGGCTTTACGCCCTGTATTTAAAGCCTATTTTCATCAGCTTCAACGTGCAAAACAACTGGAACCTTTTCAGGTATTACCGAACCTTTATATGTGCGCTATTGACGGTGTTTATCATCATTCATCTGAACAGGTGCACTGTGAACAATGCTTAACCAAAAAACATAGAAATGGCTCCGTGACCTATAGCCATGGAGTGCTACAGGGTGCCTTCATGCATCCCGAACAACGTCAGGTGATTCCTGTTATGCCTGAACCGATTGCCAATAGTGAAACCGGGTATCAAAAACAAGACTGTGAAATCAATGCGGCTAAACGCTTTATTGCTCATTTGAAAAGAGATCATCCACGGTTAGGTATTTTGATCACCGGCGATGGGTTATTTTCTAAAGCCCCCATGGTAAATCTCGTGCTTGAGCATAATATGCATTTCGTTTTTGTGGCAAAACCTGATGACCATAAATACATGATGCAGTGGATTGCAAATTATGACGGCTTACCCGAGTTATCGGTTAATGATTTACGTGGAAGAGTGCATCGTTATTCGTATCAAAACCAGGTGCCGTTAAGTGCTAAAGAAGACGCTCCGCTGGTGAATTATATTCACTACGAACTCACCAATGAGAAAGGCAAAGTAACCTATAGAAATAGCTGGGTTACCGACATCGTCATCGATAAGCATAATGTGGCCAGACTCGCGAAAGCCGGTCGCTGCCGGTGGAAGATAGAAAACGAATGTTTTAATACGTTAAAAAACCAGGGCTATCATCTAAATCATAATTTTGGACACGGTAAAAAGAACCTCAGTCACAATATGTATTTACTCACTTTACTGGCATTTTTCTTCCATCAGATTTTTGAGTTATCAGATCCGGATTACCAGCTGTGTCGAAAAAGCTATGTGAATAAGATGGCTTTGTGGGAAACCTTTAGAACCCTGATTATTTATTTTATCTTCGATTCGTGGAATGACGCTTTTAGCAAATTACTGGAAGGCAGGGCGAACGCTAAAGTACATCAAAAAAATAAATAAACATCCTTTGCAGGGCCACTATGCATTGAAAAATGTAGGATGCACCCCTGCCTGTAACAAAAGGGTGGTGTTATACATCTATAGGGTTTTGATTGAGATCTATGGTAATTTCAAACTAGAATTGGATTTAATGCTGAATTTGATGGGTTTTTGGGTTTAAGCGAGAATTGCTGGTGGACAAGGCTATCACTTGCCAATTCGTCTTTTACTAGCTATTGTGCGCGCCACCAAGGTGTCTCTGAAAAGAGATTAAACGGGAAGTCGGTGCGTAGCCTCAAAACCTACCATCCCGACACTGCCCCCGCAACGGTAAACAGT